>DATEWS010000108.1:0-9568 GCA_035257785.1 Pyrinomonadaceae bacterium | reverse complement strand
CGTCCGGCTTCCGGATTCCACTCCGCCTTCACTATCGGCGCGACCAGAATCCTCGCCATACACGCGCGTCACGTACCCGTGCAAAACTCCGCGACGACCATCGCGCAACTCAACTGAGTCAAATGCGAGGTTCATGCTGGTCCGGCCCTTGATCTTGCCCGACTTCTGAATCGAGCTGATGTGACCGTTGAGTCGCGCTTCGTCGAAGCGACTCGGATCGATCACGGTAGCAGTAAAACGATCGCCGATGCGCGAGTCTTTACTCGATAACGTGTCGTTGATGCGAACCTTTAAATCAGTGCCAACCGGCACAAGCGGAACCACTCGCCTCGTAGTCGTGCGTCTTTTAAGGCCCGGCTTCGTTTGCGCAAAAGTAAGTGGCGCCAGTCCCAAAATCAAACCCAGGATCAGAATAGTCCTCAATCGGTTGTGAAAAAGATTTCTCATTTTATCCTCCCATTTATTAACGCAGCGCGGCATCACCCACGCCTATTGCGATGTCGGCAAGTGAAATACCGTCTTCACCTTCGAATTGTCGTCGGCGATGGACCGACCCATCCGACTCGAAGATGTACGCTGACGGCGCCTCACGCATGATGATGTCTTGCAAACGCATTAGACCGTATAGGAGAGCTTCTGGTCGTGGGGGGCAACCGGGGATATAAACGTCAACGGGGATGCAGCGATCGACTCCCTGCATCGTGGAGTAGGAATCGAATGGTCCACCCGTCGAGGCGCATGCGCCCATCGCGATGGCCCACTTGGGTTCGGGCATCTGATCGTAAACGCGACGTACCACCGGACCCATTTTCAAAGTAACAGTTCCGGCGATAATGATCAGATCGCTCTGACGTGGACTGGGACGAAAAACGCCGGCGCCAAATCGATCGATATCAAAACGTCCCGCGCCAGTCGCAATCATCTCGATGGCACAACACGCCAGACCAAACGTCATGGGCCAAAGCGCCGACTTACGCGCCCAGTTGACCACAGGCGCCGCGATGTCGACAGTCTTCGCGCCGACGGTGCGTCGAATCGAATTCATGATCGAGTCGACGGTAGTTAAAACAAATCCCTCTTCGTGTTCAGCCATAAATTACGCCCACTCCAGGGCGCCTTTGCGCCACGCGTAGTAATAACCCACCACCAGAATCGCGATGAACACCAACATCTCCAGCAGCGCAAACTTTGTAAACGAAAAGTCATCGCCCATGAAGATAATAGCCCACGGCAGCAGGAAAATTGTTTCCACGTCGAAGATCAGAAACAGCATCGCGACGATGTAGTAGCGGACCGTGAAGCGCTCGTGTGCTTCAGTGGTCGGGTCGATGCCGCACTCGTACGGGCGCATCTTGCTTTTTTCGTACTTGATTGGTCGCAGGAACCGGCCGAGGACGATCGGCAACACCGGAAAAATCACGGCGACGCCAAAAAAGACCATTACCGGCCAGTAAGCTGTAATCGGACTGCCAACAGTTTGAGTCGTCGTCGTTGCTGCTTGAAGAAGCATCATTATCTTGTGCGGGAAGAGATGAATGAACATGAAAATAGTAAGCGTCGGCTCAGTTTATTGTCAACGATCCCTTCAAATCTTTCTGTTCACATGAATGTAACTTCACGGTAAGGTTAAGTTAAGACTTCGGCTATATGCTGCAACGTCTCTTAAGATCCCAAAGCAACTGAGGACTAATAACTTATGACGCTCACGAGTATCGTACGCCTGGGTTTTTGTATCACTCTGCTCTCACTTGCCCTGCCGGCACGAGGCCAGGAGTTGGTTAAAGCTGCTCCCGAAACGAACGTCTCCGAACGCGTGCGAGTGCTCGAAAGCGAACTCGAGCGACAAAACGCCAAACTCGACCAGTTGCAAAAGACACTGCTGCAACAACAAGCGACCATTCAAGCCCTCCTCGACAAACTCTCTGTTCCATCAACAGCAACGGAAACAGAACAAGTCAGCAAGGGTGGGTTGCCCCCGCTGGCCACAGCTTCCGATCCGGCGGTTGCAGTAACTCCCGAGTCGCAAACACCGACCGTAGAACAACGACTCACAAAACTTGAAGGCCAGGCGCTGAAGATCGGTCCCGTACGTTTAAGCGGCGACTTTCGACTTCGCTTCGACGGCATCTTCCGCAGCTCAACGAATCCTCCAGATCCGCCGCTGGAGCACGTTCAAAACGCACGCGCTCGTTATCGTCTGCGGCTAAACTTCGACACCGACATTTATCCCAACCTCAGTTTTCACGGCCAGCTAACTACCGGCCCACTGAATAATCAGCTCTCCACAAACCAGGACTTCACGTCGATGACCGTTCGCGCGCCCTTCAGTTTAAGTGAAGCGTGGATTGAGTATCGTCCGACCAGGTCACTTCAACTTCAGGCTGGTCGCGTGTTGAATATCTTCGCCGACAACTCGCGGTTTCTGTTCGATGATGACCTCCGTTTCAACGGCTTCAATGAAAAATACGTGCTCTCGTTCAAACCAAATGGTGCTTATCTCAGCAGTCTCGAGTTTCGCGCGGGCCAGTACATTCTTTCCACCCCGAACGTGGCTGTGATCGCACCAAACAGCCCGCTCGCGCGCGCCGGCGAGATCGTGGGCAGTGCCGGCAGATCAGCAAATCTCTTCCACCAGGGCGTGCTCGTAAATCAGACTTTCAACAAAAGATGGAACAGCCAGATTGGCGGTGACATTCAACTCTATCGCCATCCCAATCAGATCCAGCTTGCTTCAACCACCGACGGCCTCGTGTTGTTGGTCCAACCGGGAATTGGCATCGCGCTTTCTGGTCCACTGCCCGGAACCGGCAATTCAACGACGACACCCGGCGGAGTGACATATACAGCGCCGGGTTTCCAGGTCGCACGACTTACATATCGTCTCAACTACGCGGGCTTCACGCGTGGCGATCACGCATTTCCAGTCACGTTCAATATTCAAGTCGCACGCAACGTTGCTACGGGCTTGAATGAACGAGATGCGATGCTTGCGGCGTTGCAGGTTGGCAGGATTACTAAACGCGGCGATACGTCGTTTCTTTACGTATTCGCAATCAAAGGCGCGAATGCTTTGATCTCGCAAGTGACTGACGACGATCTCGGAACGAACACCGGCGTCAACATTCGCACCAGTCACTTCCGCTTCGAGTATGGAATCAGTCGCAAGGTAACTTTTCAGAGTTTGTTCTTCTTCCAGAACTCGCTGCGACGCAGCGGACAGTTCCCGAACTTCTTCGTTCCGGTGGGCGACTTCGCACCGACTACTTATCGCGTGCAACAGCAGGTGGTGTTTGCGTTCTAACCTGGATTTAATCGAGAGCACGCTTGACAGTTTTGGCGATTGATTTAACGCGTGAATCTTTTGGCGGCGGCAGATGGGAGAGGTTGCAGTAAGCGGTTGGCTCGCTGCCGCTGGGGTAAGTCATCCGGCTGCGTAAACGGCACTCAGGTTTCGCGAGTAGACCTGTCTCCGGATCAATCGTGACTGTAACCGTCGTCATCGTTGGCGCAGGTGCAACAACCGTTTCGTTAGTTGCGACCTCGGGTTCCTGCTGATCCGGTATCGAAGATCGCTGAACGGGTTTAGCAGGCGAGTCCGATGTTACTTTCGGCGCCGACTCCTCGTGCCGCTCAACTACTTCCAGCTCCTGCACAGGCTGACGCGTGCGCCTGTCGAGCAAGACTTTTGTCGTGACGGCAAAGACACCAATAAAAACCAGCAGCACAATTGCCCAACCGCCAGAGCGTCGTCGAGTCGCTGGACGTTGCGGTTGCGCGTAAATGTTTGCAGCGCGTGCCGGTCGCGGCGTCTTACCGGAGATCAGCAATTCGTACGCTTCGTTGATCTCTTTCAGCTTGTCCTGAGCCTTTTCGCGCAGACGCGGATCGTGCAGAAACCTGTCCGGGTGCCAAACCTTCGCAAGGTCTCGATGTGCTGCTTTCAGTTCTCTATTTGAGATGCCGGGCTTTACTCCCAGCACTTCGTAGGCCTTCTCCGGGTGCAAGTTTTTTCCTCTACGATAAGACGTGCGCCAGTCTCGAAACTCCTCGCAGCAAGTCAGTCATGCTGGGCACTGGTACGCCCATTTGGTGCATGATGGTAACGACAACAAGACCGAGCACCATGCTTGTGACTACAGCTTTCAGGAGAGCGGCAAACAACTGAGTCGTGAATGACGAAACGGATCTAACAACTCTTCGCATTCGCATAGTTTTGATCCCCCAGACACCAGTCTGTCGGTTAAGCATCTAGTGAGTAACCGGGGCGAGGAGTGACGGGGCTGCCGGGAACGAGAGCATTATCGCAGAGCCCGCACGGGTTTTCAACACTGTTTTACCCGTCAATTTGCCCGATTTCGTGGGTGTTTAGGGCGCTTTCGGTAGCTGAATGGTGAAGGTGCTGCCTTTGCCTAACTCTGATGTGACACTGACTTCGCCGCGGTGCAGCAACGCCAGGTGCTTCACAATCGCCAGCCCCAGCCCCGTGCCTCCCATATCTCGTGAGCGCGCCCGGTCGACGCGATAAAAGCGTTCGAAGAGTCGCTCGAGATGTTGTGAGGGAATTCCGTCACCGTTGTCCTGCACGGAAATCTTGTCGCACGTGTTTGACTCGTAACTGATCGCGACCGTGCCGTGCTCGCGACTGAATTTGATCCCGTTATCGATCAAGTTAGTAAGCATCTGTTCGAGCCGCCGCTCGTCGGCATAGACCGTCACTTCCGGCGCAACGTTGTTTTTGAGCGTCACGTTCTGCGCCGACGCCTTCGCCGCGAGCGAGGCACAAACATCCCGGACCAGTATATGTAAATCGACGACTGCGGCGCGGATCTGCACGTTGCCACCCTCGATTGCGGTGAGTTCGAGGATGTCGTCGATCAGACTATGCATCCGCGAAGCGTTCTTCCGGATGATCGAAAGAAAACGCCGGCAACTCTCTTGATCTTCGATCGCGCCGTTTTCAAGAGTCTCGACAAACGCAATGATCGCAGTGAGCGGCGTGCGCAGTTCATGCGAGACGTTCGACAGAAACTCCTGCCTCACGATCTCGAGACGCTCCGTGCGCGTGATATCAAAGAAGACTCCGAGCGCTCCTTCTGCGCCGTTTCCGTTTTCACTTGCGATCGGGACTACGCGCAGATCGAAGATCTGTCGTTCTGGTCCATGAGTCTCAACTTTCACACCGCTGCGTTCGACACCTTTGAGACCATCCAGAAACGCACTGTAGATCACGGGGTTGCGTGTGAGTTCTGTAAGTCGTTGCGACTGCAACGTAGTTACCGAAGGATTGAATAGTTTGCGTGCGGCAGGATTCGACGCGACCACGCGCATGTCTCTGTTGACGACCAGCAGACCCTCTCGCATGCCGGTCATCGTTGCATCGAGTAATGAACTGACGGCGAGACTTTCCGGCGGGTTGATCTGTTCAGGATTCTTATCGGATTTGGAACGCTTCGCGAACCATACAACCGCGATGATCAACAACAGACCAGCAAGAATTATCTCAACTACCATTACTACTCGCCGCTGCCTGACTCGTGCAACCGACAAAACGATAACCCACTCCGACTACCGTCTCGATACAGTCGCCGCACTTGTCGAGCTTCTGCCGCAGGCGACGGATGTGTACGTCAAGCGTCCGCGCGTCGCCATAGTAACTGTATCCCCAAACACTATCCAAAAGCTGCTGTCGCGTTACCACTCTATCCGCACTCCTGGCGAGTACGGAGAGAAGCGTGAATTCTTTGTTCGTGAGTTTTATCTTCACACCGTCGCAGGCGACTCGAATGTCGTCGAAGTCAATTTGCAAGTGATCGTCTTCGTACGTCTTGCCCATCGTTTCGTCAGCACGACGCATTACTGCGCGCACGCGCGCGAGCAGTTCACGAACGGAGAATGGTTTGGTGATGTAGTCGTCAGCGCCGAGGTCGAGTCCGGTGACGCGATCCGATTCGGAAGCTTTCGCAGTGAGCATGATGATCGGAGTGCGTCGCGTGGCCGGCTCGCGTCGCAAGCGACGACAAAGTTCGACGCCGCTCATTCCCGGTAACATCAGGTCGAGAATGATCAGTCGCGGTGGTTCGCGTTCGTTCAACGCCGCGGTGAGTCCGGCTTCTCCGGTCGGCGCCGTTACGGCCGCGAGCCCTTCGCGTTCGAAGTTGTACTTCAAACTCTCCGAGATGTCGGCATCATCCTCGATGATCAGGATTGGGCGCGTCATATCTTGATACTATGCTTGATAAATGCAGCTTCTGCCATGTAGACCGTCAGTTCACAAATGTCAGTCACGTAGTCGCCGATGCGTTCGAGATGTTTGGCGACGAACAACAGTCGCGCATCGCGAGTCGCCGTGGCGGGCTCAGTGACCATCAGTTCAATCAGTCGATGAAATGTGTGATTGTATAGATCGTTGATCTCGCTGTCGCTCTTGATGATCTCGCGCGCCGTGATCGCATCGTTTGACGTAAACGAATCGAGTGCGCCGCGCAACATCTTGAGCGCATGCTCCGCCATGCGACTGACGTCGAGCAACGACTTGAGCTCCGGCTCGTTGTTCAGATCGATGGCTGCGCGCGCGATATTGCACGCGTGATCCGCGATGCGCTCGAGCACGGGCGCCATTTTTGCAACCGAGATGACGAAGCGCAGATCGCGTGCGGCAGGTTGTTGCAGGGCAATGATATCGATGCACAGGCGATCGATCTCGACTTCGAGTTGATCGACCTGATCGTCGTGATCGAGCACTTGCCGGGCGACGTCGCTGTCGCGCTCGCTGAGCGAGTACATTGCACGTTCGAGCGCCTCTTCAGCTTCGCCCCCGAGCAGGAGAACGCGGTCGCGCAATGAACTCAGTTCGTCGTCAAGATGACGGTGGGTGTCCATAAACAATCAGCCAAATCTTCCCGTGATGTAGTCCTCGGTCAACTTTTCATTGGGAGCGGTAAACATCTTCTCAGTCGCGTTTACTTCGATCAACTTACCGAGCAGGAAAAATGCAGTCGTGTCAGACACGCGGGCGGCCTGCTGCATGTTGTGCGTGACGATCACGATCGTGTACTGCTTCTTTAGATCGAAGATCAGCTCTTCGATCTTTGAAGTTGCGATCGGATCGAGCGCGGACGCGGGTTCGTCCATCAATAGTACCTCAGGACGGATCGCGAGGGCTCGCGCTATGCACAGTCGCTGCTGTTGTCCACCGGAAAGACTCAGCGCCGAAGTCTTCAAACGGTCTTTGACTTCGTTCCACAGCGCGGCGTCTTTCAACGCTTGTTCGACGCGTCCGGCAAGTTCGGCATTGCTGCTGGTTACCCTGTTGATTCTCAAACCGTAAGCAACATTATCGAAGATCGACTTGGGAAACGGATTCGATTTTTGAAAGACCATTCCCACTCGACGACGCAGCTCGACTACATCCGTGCCGGGCGCGTAAATGTCATGATCGTCAATCAACACCTCGCCAGCGACGCGTGTCCCGGGAATGACGTCGTTCATACGGTTCAGCGTGCGCAGGAAAGTCGATTTGCCGCAACCCGATGGCCCAATAAACGCCATCACAATGCGTTCGGGAATCTCGAGTGCGATGTTGTGAAGCGCCTGCACGCGACCATAGAAGAAATTCAGATCGCGCACCGCCACCTTCGCCTTGCGAGTGGTGGTTGGCGGAGGCGTTGAAGCTCGTACTTCGATTCCAGGTGCTACTGTCTGAACAGGCATTAAAGAAATCCGTTTTCTAATCCGTGTAATCTGTGGCTCAAAACTTCTTGCGCGTCAGCAACCGCACGATGATGTTGATCCCCAGCACCAGCGTCATCAACACAAGCGTCGCCGCCCAAGCCTGCGCGTGCCATTCGTCGTACGGCGAGATCGCGTAGTTGTAAATCTGCACTGTCAACGATGCGATTGGTTCGTTCAACGAAGTCGGAAAAAATCGGCTGCCAAAGGCAGTGAACAACAACGGGGCCGTCTCGCCCGAAACACGCGCGATTGCGAGCATGGCGCCAGTCGCAATTCCCGGCGCCGCGGCCGGAATCACCACACCTAAAATCACGCGCCATTGCGGAGCGCCAAGCGCGAGGGCGCCTTCACGCATGCTGTGCGGCACCAGCTTCAACATCTCTTCAGTGGTGCGTGCAATGATCGGAATCATAATCAGCGCGAGCGCCACACCGCCCGCAAACGCCGAAAAGTGCTTCATTGGGAGAACCACAATCGTGTAAACGAAAACTCCGGTCACAATCGACGGAATTCCAGTCAGCGTGTCGACAATGAATCGCACCGCGCCGCCAACCCGGCCCCTGCCAATCTCCGCCAGGTAAACTCCCACACAAATTCCGAGCGGCAGACCAAAGGCAGAAGAGATCAAAAGCAGCACGAGCGAACCGAGAATCGCGTTTCCGATTCCGCCACCTTCACCAACGGGACGAGGTCGATCGATCAGGAACTGAATATCCAGCGAGCCGACTCCCTGCCACGCGATGTGTGACAGGATGATCAGCAGCGCGCTGACCGCCAGCAACGTGCATAGCGCCGTCAATGTCGTCATCAAGCCACTGGTGGCGCGACGCATTCGATCGGCTGTTCCGTGATTAGCCATTACGCCGCTCCACCTTCCAAACCAGCAGACGCGCAATGCCGTTCACGATAAACGTCACCAGAAACAGGATGAGTCCGAGCTCAACGAGCGAGCTGATATAAAGATCGCCCGTGGCTTCCGTGAACTCATTGGCAATCGCCGATGCGATCGTGTACGACGGTTCAAAGAGCGACAGACTGATTTCGGGACGATTGCCGATCACCATCGTCACCGCCATCGTTTCGCCAAGCGCGCGTCCGAGTCCGAGGATCACGGCGCCGGCGATTCCGGGCGCGCCGTTCACGAGCACGACGCGAATCATTTCCCACTTCGTCGCGCCGAGAGCGAGTGCTGCTTCACGTTGCGAACCCGGAACGGCGGCGAGTACGTCGCGCACTACCGCGGAAATGATCGGCGTCACCATGATTGCGAGGATGATCCCGCCGGTTAGTAGGCCGATGCCGGTGAACGATCCGCGAAACAACTGTCGCAGAAACGGCGCGAGTACGAATATTCCCCACAAGCCGTAAACCACTGACGGGATCGCTGCGAGCAACTCGACGAGGAAACCGACCGGTCGCGAGATGTAGTGCGGCGCCTGTTCAACGAGAAAGATCGCGATGCCTAATGAAAAAGGAACGCTGATCAGAAGTGCGATTAACGACGAAGCGACGGTGCCGTAAACAAATGGCAACGCACCAAACTCACCTTTGATCGGATCCCATCGTTGGCTTGTCAAAAAACTAAAACCAAACTGCCTTATCGAGAGCATCGAATCGGTGGCCAGTGCGATTACCATCGCCACGACGATTCCGACCACCAACAACGCAACCAGCAACATCAGAATGCGAAACACCGCATCGCCGGTATTCCCCGTCGGCGAAAGCACTCGTCGCCAAGTCACGTTTTCGACAGCCGCGCTCATCTTTTTAAATGGGCCACAAAAAGGCACATAAGGCACAAATAAGGTTTTGTTCTTTTGTGCCTTATTGTGGCTAT
>DATEWS010000107.1:0-7645 GCA_035257785.1 Pyrinomonadaceae bacterium | reverse complement strand
CTGATTTTTCGGGTACTTTGATTCAAGTCTCCTTCTCTCGACGAGACTGGGTTTGATTTCTGGATCAAACCCGGGTCTCCTATTTGCTTAAAGTGAGGATGCCCAAACTATGCGACGTTTTTTAGTGACCTGCCTATCGCTGCTAGTGCTGATAGCCAACGTCTCCTATTCCCACGCTAAACCGCTCAACATTCCTGTTGTCTACTACAAACTTCCGAACGGCCTCAAGGTGGTGATCTCCGAAGATCACATCGCACCCGTGGTCGAGGTGGCCGTCTATTACAACGTAGGCTTCCGGCTCGAACCCAAAGGCCGCACCGGCTTCGCGCACCTCTTCGAACACATGATGTTCCAGGGTTCCGCAAACGTGAAGAAGTTTGACCACGTGAAATACGTCGAGGCAAACGGCGGCAACACAAACGGCCACACGGATTTTGATTACACAAACTACTACCAAACGCTGCCCAGCAATCGCGTCGAGATCGGGCTTTGGCTCGAATCCGATCGCATGCGCTCGCTCGACATCAGCGAAGAGAACCTGAAGAACCAGCAGGCGGTAGTGAGTGAAGAAGTTCGCGTCAACGTGCTGAACCAGCCGTATCAGTTTTTCGAGTGGATCAGTCTCTGGGAGAACGCGTTCACTAACTGGAATAACTCACACAACGGTTACGGCGAGGTATCTGAGATTAACGCCGCAACGATCGCAGACGTGCGCAGTTTCTTCAAGACTTATTACGCGCCAAACAACGCGGTGCTGACGATCGTGGGCGACGTCGATGTCAACGACGTGAAGAAGATGGTTGAGAAACACTTCGCGAACATTCCGTCGCAGCCCGCTCCTCCTCGCGCCGATCTTACTGAGCCGCCGCAGACAAAAGAGAAGCGAGTTTCGCAGACCGATAAACTCGCAAACCTGCCGGCGCTCGCTACCGGTTATCACTTGCCGCCGCAAAACTCGCCTGACTTTCCAGCGATGGCGCTGCTGGTCCAAATACTTCAGGCGGGCGATAGTTCACGTTGGTACCAGCGATTGGTGAAAGAGAAAGAGTTGACGCTCGATCTCAGTGGTGGACTCAACTACTTCGGAAACGAGTTTGACTACACCGGTCCAATGATCATGACCACGCGAACAACTTATAAACCTGGTCACACTGCCGATGAAGTTATCAAAGAGATGGACGCGGTAGTTGCCGACATCACTTCCAAAGGCGTGACTGAAAAAGAACTGGCCGATGCGAAGGTCCAATACCGTTCAAACTTCTACAGCCAGATCGAGTCGAGTTTCGGCAAGGCACATCTGCTTTCGGCGCTCGCGCTCTTCCGCGACGAACCGCAACAGATCAATTCGTTGCTAACACCCTTCGAGAATGTTACTGCCGCGCAGGTCAAAGCCGCTGCTGCGAAGTATCTCGTCGCCACGAACCGCACTGTGATTGATCGCGTTCCTGAGGCCAAACCGCAACCAAAAACGGGCCAGTAGAAAGGATTGAGATGAAAACACTACTTGCAATCTTACTGTTAGCAACCGTCAGCGTCGCACAACAGAAAACTCCACCGGCGCCCGGAGCGGCGAGGCCTTTGAACCTTCCGAAGATCTCGGAAAAGAAACTCGCAAACGGTTTGACAGTGGTCCTGGCGCCGCTGCCAAACGTTCCCAAGGTCTCCGCGATACTGACTCTCCGATCGGCAACTACAGCCAGCGATCGCGACGCTCATCCGGGTGTCGCGCAGATCGCCGCATCAGTCGCGAACGAAGGAACCGACACTCGCACGAGTAAACAGATCAAAGAAGAGCTCCGCTCGATCGGCGGCACACTCGGACTCGGCAGCGATGCCGATTCGACAACCATGAACGCTTCATCGCTCTCGGAGTTTTCACCTCGGCTTTTTGAACTGATGAGCGACGTGGTCCAGCATCCATCGTTTCCGGAAACCGAAGTGAAGCTGGCACAGGAAAACACGATCCAGCAGATTCACGCGGGCCGCGCCGATCCGAGTTTCCTCGTCAACGAACGTTTCCAGAAGGCAGTCTTCGGAAATCATCCGTACAGCTTCGTCGTACCCGACGAGAAGTCGATCAGCGCGCTGACACGAAACGATCTGCGCGCGTTTGTGACGAAGTACTACATTCCGAACGCGGCGCACCTGATCGTTGTCGGTGATATCGACGTCGATAAGACCTTCGCGGAGATTGAGAAGGCTTTTGCGGGTTGGAAGAGCGGCACCGTGCCGCCGGATGAGAATCCTGCCGTGCCAACCAGAGACAAGCGCCAGATTTATTTCGTTAACCGGCCGGGCTCGATCCAGTCAGCCATCTACATCGGCAACGTCAGTATTCCGCGCAAAGACAAGGACTACTTCGCGATTCGTACCGCCAACACGATCTACGGCGGCTCGTTCTATTCACGATTGACGAAGAACATCCGCGAGACGAAAGGTTACACGTATTCACCGTTCAGCTCATCCAACACGCTTGCGAAGAGTGGATCGTTTTTGGCCGGCGCATTCGTGCGCAACGAAGTGACTGGTCCAACGTTGCTCGAGATCTTTTACGAACTCGATCGCATGCGAGTGCTGCCCGTCACGGATGAAGAGCTGAATGCCGCGAAGGAATTCAGCACCGGCAACTTCTCGGTTGAGCTCGCGAGCCAGTTTGGGCTCGCAGGTCGCATCAACACCATCTACACCTACGATCTCGACAAGAACTTTATCAACGACTTCCGTCCGAAGATTGAAGGACTAACAACCGCAGACATTCAGCGAGTGGCCGCGAAATACTTCGATACTTATCGCGCTGCGATTGTGATTGTTGGCGACTGGGAAAAGGTGAAAGACCAGGTCACGCCGTTTGGTGATGTGACGATGTATGACGCGGAGGGAAATGTCGTAAGTAAGTAAACAGGAGCAGTTGGCAGGAGCAGGTTTGTGCTCCTGTTAACTGCACCTGCTCCTCTCTACGAAACCAGCCACGTCAAATAGTTTGAAATCTGCCCGATCATCACGCCGCTATCCCGCAGCAACCCTGAGACGATCAGGATCAACCGATCGCCGAGTAGAAAAGGCGCGAAGGCGAGTGACACCGATCCAACAATAAGCAGGTTGGACGCGATTTCTGAAAATTCGTTCTTCTTCATGCGAGTCTCTCCAGGCGGGGGCACGCAGCAACGAATCAGCAATAGACATGCCGCATCGCGAGGTAAAAGTTAACTGTTGCTAAACAGCTATTTAGAGGATTTGCCTCGCTCTCACCACTCGTCAAACTTCGGTCACTCTGCGACCCTCAAAGCAAATTGATTTCTCTGCGCCCTCTGCGTATCTCTGCGATCTCTGCGTCGAGTGAACCTTCCAACGCAGAGATCGCAGAGTAATCAATTTGACTTTCGCGTAACCGAATTTAAACCAATCTGATTAATCTTCAGTCAACTCAACTAAACGCACTGCGGAATTTTGTCTAGAGAATTTTTCTGGCACCACGATTGCTCAAGGGCCAGCCGTGGTCCTTCCATTTGGACCATCAAAAACTCTTTTGGACCATGATGATGGTAAATAACAAAGCAAACACTCAGACGACGCGCACTGCCCGCGGTTTCTCAGTTCTCGAACTTGTAGTCGTTGTGACGATCCTTTCGATCGTTACCGGATTCGGTGTGCTGGGAATCAAAAACGCGAAGGCCAGTATTCGTCTTACAGGCGCCGCGCGTGAATACGCTTCTTACATCGAGAAAGCACGGATGTATTCCATTCGCACTCACGCCGATGATGCGAGCCAACGCGCTAACGTCGCTATCAACGACAACCAGACCAGCTACAACGTGAATGTCGATCTCGATGGTGACGGCGACCTGGATACAAAAACGATCCCGCTGCCTCAAGGCGTCCAATTTAAGAGTATAGAAACGATTGCTTTCGATTGGCGCGGCCGCACGTGGAACACCGTGGGTGGTGTGACGATGCCGTATGCTCAAGTCTCAATCGTCTTGAAGAACGAGATTGGAACGGTTTCGATCGACGTTACGGGCTCCGGCGACGTCACGATCGATAGCGCAGTTTTTGATGACAAGGTGCCTGACGTGAATCTTAAGATCGGAGATCTCGCCGCCGGCGCGACACCAACTCCGACACCTGACATACTCGCCACTCCGACGCCAACGCCTTCGCCTGTTCCTACAGCTACTCCTGCTGCTAGTCCACAGGCAACACCAACGCCGCTTCTAGATGGCCTACTAGGTACCATATTGCCGAACCCAACACCGACCCCGACACCGACTCCGACGCCAACTCCGACGCCGAGTGCAACACCAACGCCGACTCCGACGCCAACACCACAAGTCTGTTCACTAACAGCAGACCAGGCGCTCGTAATTCTGCATTTGGATGGATCGGCGACGATCAAGATCACTCTCAGCTCTTCATCGAGCCAGACGATCACTGCGACTTCGAGTAAGTCTTCGGATCTTCAGGTGACGCCGGACATCCAGACCGTATCGCCCGGTGGCTCAGCCAATTTCACGGTTAAATCCAAGAAAACAATCGGTGTCTATTCAGTAACCTTCAGCACGGGCTGTGGTTCAAAGACCGTACCCGTGAGTGTGATTCTGTAAACTACAAAAACGAAAAACATAAACGTCATGAAGCTCCCGCGCACCGAAAACGAAACTCCCAACAGCCAGAGCGGCTTCTCGCTGATTGAAACCACCATCGCGTTGCTCGTGATGATGGTCGGCGCGCTCGCCTGTACCTCGTTGTTTGTTTTCTCCCTTCAAAACAACGTGGGCGGCAGTGAGCGCGCCCTCGCGATGGCTGTGGCCCAGCAACAGTTGGAACAAATCAGAAGCGTCAACTACGACGACGGAACGCTGACCGCCGGTACGATCACGTCAACGGTTCGCAACGGTGAACGTAACTACACCGTGCAACGCACGGTTGTTGACGAAACCAACCCCGTCGGCGGTGCGAAACAGTTGAAACGAATCACCATCACCGTGACGCCGCAAACAGCCGGCGCCGCCTGGATGCGCACACCCGTTGTGCTCGTCTCTCAACGCTCCACCATCGCGACTGGAAATTACCTGGTCGTCAATTAACTCTCAATTCCCGAGGAAAGTTCGATGCACACTCGACCTTTAAACAATCAGTCTGGCTTCTCGCTGTTCGAACTGATCATTGCGATGTTGATTACGATCACCATCATGGGACTTTCGAGTTCCCTGCTGGCTGGTTCCTTTCACGTGCGCTCGCGCGAAGATCGCAAGTCAGACGCAATCGCCGACGTGCAGCGCGCGCTAAATATCATGACGCGCGAGATCAGCAACGCCGGAATGAAACTGCCGAGTGGCCTTCCATATGTTTCGCGTAACGGCGTCGTCGCCGGCGATAGCGACAACTCGTCGATTCGCATCGTCTCCAATCTCAACGGCATTCCTGACTCAGCTAACGGTTACTTCGAAGACGCGGACGTTGTAGATACCGACGAAGACGTAAAGTTTTTGATGTACGTGGATGCCACTCGCGGCCAGCGTTACATCGTGCGTTACGAGAAGAACGGTTCGGATCAAACAACCGTGCTCGCGAACCGGGTCGACTCGCTCGTGTTTCGTTACTACGACGAGAAAGTTACTTACAGCACGACCGTCGATGCCGCGGGGAACTGCGACATCACGAACGTCGTCAACGCGTTGGGCGTGGCGAAGACTGAAGTGTCTCCCGGTTCAGCGAAGTTTGTAGTGATCGCGGTCGGCGTATCACTCCCCGCGGTCGGCACCGTAAATTCATCCGGTTATCAGCCGCCCACTCAGGTACAACTGACTTCTGACATCGTTCTCCGCAATTCAATCGTTTACTAAGGAGCCCAGACAGCAACCATGAACGCAAACGTAAAAGTGAAAACAAACCACAAGCGCTCAGGCGAACGAGGCGCGGCGCTCGTAACGATGCTGCTGGCTTCAGTGCTCATTCTCGGCGCCGGCGGCGCATTGATCATGACGACGACGATGTCGGCAACTAATTCGATTGGCTCAACCGCCGAGATGCAAGCTTACTACGTAGCCGAAGCGGGGATGCAATCAGCGCTCAACGTGTTGCGCGGCAACGCGAGCCCTTTAATCGTCGCGACCGATCGCATTAGTTTCCGCACTGCGATCATCCGGAGCATCTCGAATGGTGGTAACGCAGGAACATTGCGTCTCGCTGGTTGGCTTCCCTACAACACCCCTTCGGATCCCAACAGCCTCGTTCCCGTTACGATCGGAACAGTGGTCGGTGGTTATCGAGTTACGGTTGAAAACCTGGATCCCAACAGTCACATCGTTCAGTTTCAGACTTCGGCAACCATCAACAACAGCGATGCCGGCGCCACTTATAAAAAGACTTTCGGAACAGTCGGCGGCGCAGATGAAGTGACGATCACTTACACGGGTCAGCCAACCACAACGCTGACGCCTAATGAAGAAACCTTTCCGCTTACGCTCGACTCAACTCTCGGCAGTTTCACTATCACACGACCGCTAACCAGCACTTCCAACAACGTCGTCATTCCGAAAACCGGTTTCGAGATCGCGATCACACAGTCACTGCCGTGGGCCGCGACCACATACCTTGAAGGAACATTCGAAGGCGTAGTCAACTTAGCGAGCACGACTGTTAAGGTGACATTCGATAAAGCCTCCGTGAAAGCGGATGGCACGACTTACGCGTTGAACCTGGCGGGCGCCACACAGGTGCTCGATCTTTCGTACACCTTATCGCCCAGCACGACTTCGATTCCCGCTAAAGTTACTTCTCCCGATCCAAAACGTTTGTTGCTCAAGTCGTACGGGTTTGGACCACAGGGAGCACAGAAGCGTTTGGAGTTGATGGTCACAAAAGCGAATTTCGAATTTGAAGTTCCGGCCGGCGTGACTTTCCGCGGCGCAGACGACTGCACGGCCATGTCGTTCGATACGGGAAGCAGTGGCGCGAAGTGGTATTCAGGTGTGGACCGCGCCGGTGTCGAGGCGCAGCGACCAGCGTTTGCAGTTACACCCTGCGACGAGGACGATGCGAAAGCGGGTATCAAGAAGCCTGACACAGTTGTCGATCCGGAAGTCGGTCTACTTGGCGACGACGACACGACACCGGGAACAGTCGAAACACCTTCGTTCCTGGAGAGTGCGGACCGAGCGCGTGCTTATCTCAACAGTTTGCAAGCGAAGGCTCAGTCAACTGGTCGCTACTTTGGATCGGGAACGACGATTAATGACTCGGTAAATAGTCCGGTGTTTACGTTCGTCGACGGCGACTGCACGCTGGAAGGTGGTTCCGGCTTTCTGGTAGTGACGGGAACATTGACAATGAAGGGAAACCCAAACTTCAAGGGCGCGATACTCGTGCTCGGCACTGGCGTGCTAATCCGCAACGGTGGTGGTGACGGCGACATCTACGGCGGCATCGCCGTGGCGGCTTTCGGGCGTAATTCCGGCAACTTCACCGCACCGACGTTCCAGACAAACGGCGGCGGTAATTCAACCATTCAATACGATTCTCTTGCGTTGCGCAACGCGATCGGCTCCGGTCAAAACGTGCCCGGGATCCGCGAATTCTAGTCTCTCACCCCGCGCAACAGCGGGGGCAAGCCGCCCTTCCTGACTTGTTCTATTTAAAGCGATTC
>DATEWS010000106.1:0-4988 GCA_035257785.1 Pyrinomonadaceae bacterium | reverse complement strand
CTATTCGCAATCAGCACGACGTGATTCTGGAACGTGCGAATCTTGATCGCGCGCCAACTGATCTCTTCAACGACGCCCGTGTGGCGTTGCGCGCCCACCGTGATGACGTCACCCACCTGAAACGGCCGATCGGCCTGTAGCGAGATGCCCGCGAAAAAGTTTCCGAGTGTGTCCTGAAGTGCGAGACCGAGAATGACACCGAAGATTGCAGAGGTGGTGAAGAGTGCGCCGAGATTTACGTCAGGAAACAAAAACGTAAACGCGATCAAGAACAGGATCGTGAAGGCGACGATCGTGAAGATATTGCGAATGAGAGTGGGCGCGTCGATCCGTTTGAACCAAAACGTGAATCCGAAGAAGATCGAGTTGAGCGCGCGAACGAAAAGGTAACCGAGGATACCGATCAAAAACAGCTTTATGGCGTTGACGATCGTGTCAGCGGAGGGCGAGGGACTGGTTCCCATCCGTTGATGGAGCAGCGCTTTGACGTCGGGCGCAAAAGACCAGAAGAGATACGTGGCCAGCAAGGCTATTGCTGACGCAACCAGGAAGAGAACGATCCGGTTAGTGAAACGGGGACGAGTCACGGCTACCGAACGCATCTTTTATCACAGATCCGTGTTATCCGTGGCCAAATATGCCGGGAAATAGTGAGATCAGTATGAAGAGCAAGGAAATAACAGTGACCACAATCGCGGTCAGCCAGGCCGCCGCATTATAGATTGGACCATTAACGTAGCGTCCCATCAGCTCGCGATTATTCACGAGACGCAACACAGCGAACAGGACAAACGGCAGTAAGAGCCCGTTGATCACCTGCGTGACCAGCAACACGCGAATCAGCGGCAAGTTCGGCACGATGGCGATAAAAGCTCCGACCGCGACCAGAAAAGTGAACGTGCCGAGAAATATCGGTGCTTCACGGAAACTCCTCGAAACCCCTTTCTCGAATCCGAGCGCTTCGCTGATCGAATAGGCAGTTGCCAACGGTAAAACTCCCGCGGCCAGCATTGACGCGCCGAAGAGTCCGAACCCAAAGAGAGTTTGTGCATATCGTCCAGCGAGGGGACGCAATGCGCGCGCGGCGTCTGACGCGTTTGTGATTTGGATGCCGGCTTTATGAAGTGTCGCGGCAGTGGAGACGATGATGAAGAAGACGATGAGGATCGCGAAGATCGTTCCGATCCACACGTCTGTTTTTGTCTTGCTGTAGTTCTCCGCGGTCACGCCTTTATCGACGACTGATGATTGCACGTACACCTGCATGTACGGTGAGATAGTCGTACCGATTACCGCGACGAACGTGAACAGGAACGCCTGTTCGAGTTTGAACTCAGGCCGCACCAAACCAACGGCGACCGCACCCCAATCGGGTCGCGAGAGAAATGCAGAAACGACATACCCGAGGAAAACGAGTGACATCAACAGAAACACTCGCTCGACTCGTTTATAAGATCCCTTCACGATGAGGAACCAGATGAGAATCGCCGTCAGCGGAACCGACAAATAGTGCGGCACGCCAAACAGTTCACTGGCAGCGGCGATGCCGACGAATTCGGAAACCGTCACGCCCGCATTCGCGACCAGCAACGCGAGCATGATCAGCGCGGTCCAACGCACGCCGAAACGTTCGCGGATCAGATCGGCGAGACCTTTACCCGTGACTGCGCCCATGCGAGCGCACATCTCCTGAACAATACCGAGACTGATCGTGATGGGAATGAGAATCCAGAGAAGGGAATAGCCGAAGTCTGCGCCGACAGAAGCGAACGTCGCGATGCCGCCGGCGTCATTGCCCGCGTTTGCGGTGATCATTCCGGGGCCAAGGATGGCGATAAACGCGAGCAGGCGACTGCGGCGCGCGACCGTGCGGCGCACGCCTTGAGCGCCGCGACGCATTAAACGTCGTCCGGCAGCTCGAACTGCTGCTCGCTGTTCCGCCATTTGGAGGGTCATCCTTCATGAATCGCAAGATTAATATAGGTCCAATATGTCCTAGTAGGACCTATTTATCCAAAAAGCCGTGGCAAACGCTGTCGCCAATCTTTCGGTAAAAGAATCTCCATCGCGTCGTCGACCGTGATGATGCCGAGTATATCGCCTGTCTCATCAATTACGGGAAGCGCGAGCAGATTGTATTCAGCCATTCGCTGCGCCACTTCCTGCGCGGGCTCGTTTGGCTCGGCTTGTTGAAACTCAGTGCGCATCACTTCTGCGAGCGGCGCTGACGGATCAGACAATATCAAACTACGTAACGCGATCACGCCCACGAGATTCCACGAGTGCTCCTCTTCGACAACGTAGAGGTAGTAGATCATGTTTGGCGTTTCCGCCATGTCACGCAGGCGCGCGAGTGCTTCACCAACCGTGAGCGCGCGTGGCAGCGTGACAAACTCAGTCGTCATCAAGCCGCCGGCAGTGTCGTCTTCGTAAGGCAGCAACTCGGCAACGTCTGCCTGCTCGTCGTGCTCCATCAAGCCGAGCAACTCTTCCGCCTTCTCTTCGGGAAGATCGCCGAGCACGTCGGCTGCTTCGTCAGGCGACATCCATTCGAGGATGTCGGCGGCGCGTTCCTGGTCCATGTCGCCGAGTATCTTCGCTTGTCGCTCGGCGGGCATCTCTTCAAGTGTTTCGGCGGCGGTTTCATCGTCGAGCGATTCCACGACTTCCAACCCGTGGTGGTAGGAAAGTGCTTCGGCGAGTCGTGCGATCTCGACCGGATGCAGGCGCGCGAGTTTATCGCTTGATGATTTCAACTGGACTGTGGCTGCGTCCGTAGCGAGATAACCGACGTCGGCCCAGTCGAGCACTTCGACAGGTTTCTTTGTTCCTGCAAAACCCGCGGGAGCGAGTCGGCGCCACAACCCCTGGAGACTCACGTCAGCGCCGGTCACGCGCCAGTCGCCCGCGGCCTCGATGATCTGAACGTCGTTAACACGCACCACGCGTTTGCCGTCGACGTCGATCAGTTGCTTGTCGAGCACATCGCGCGCGAGCAGCACTTCGCTCTCGCGGCGTACGAAGGGACGGAGATCGAGAATGTCGGAATTCAAGCGCACGCCGTGTTGATTCAACTCGGTGATGCGCCACCGCGATACGAAGAAATCACGGCGGCGATACCGCGCGACGAGGCCCGTCACCGGCGGATGTTCGTCGGCGCCGAGACGCACGATGACGTCCTTCACCGTGGCGACACGTTCGCCTTCGAGGTCGCGTATCGGCCGACCTAAAACTTGCGAAAGGTAGAGCATTCACCCGGCATAATAACAGGTCAACTGCTTTTTTCGCTGAGGATCCTGTTTGCGAGTTCGAATGCAGGATCGCGGCGTGAGTAAACATCCGCTCGCGTGGGCGGTATGATTTTGTCAGGTCTGACACCGACGCCTTCGAGTCGCACACCGGCGGCAGTGCGATAGTCAAACTCGCTGACATCCAACACGCCGCCGTCCGGCAGCGCGTGTCTGTTGCGAATCGCGAGCACGCAGCCACACGTGTCGCTGCCGATCACCAGCGCGCGACCTTTGCTTTGCAACGCCGCTACAAGAATCTCAGCAGCGCTCGAGGTGTTTTCACTCGTGAGAACAACGAGGGGAAGTTTGGTTGGTAACAAGTTGGGCACGCGCCAGAGACGTTTTGAAAAAGTTTGCAGTTCAAACGAGGCGCCTGAGCGATCGGCAAATTTTCCGAGGTTCGTGCCTTCGTCCATGAACAGCGATGCGACGTCCGCCATTGCTTCGGCGTCACCACCGCCGTTGCCGCGCAGGTCGAGAATGATTCCGTCAGCGCCTTCGAGAACGGCGGGCAGTGTTTGTGCAAAATCGAGTGCGACGGTTTGCGTGAAGGCGTCGAGGCGTAGCACTGCGATCTTTCCTTTGCGCTGGTTGGTGAATCCAAGTTGACGTTGGCTCCAGTAGCGCGGCAGCACGGCTGACTTTTGTTTTCCGTTACGTGTGGCCCAGGCGATTTTTACTTCGCTGCCGGCGGGACCTTCGAAGACCGAGGCGATGGCACGAAAGCGAGTGGTGCCATCATCCGTCAATCCGTTCGCTTTCATTCGTTGCGACACAAACTCTGCGACCGGAATGTTGTCTACACTGACGATCACGTCGCCTGGTTTGATGTCGGTTCGTGATGCAGCAGAACCGGGTTCGACGTGCAGGACTGTCGGCACGCCCTGAACCTCGCGCACAGTCAAACCAACGGTAACGAAACGCGGGCTCCACCAGTCAAACTTCTCATCAGGTGAATAGACGCGCGTGTGAGCGTCGCGTAGTGAAGCGATCATTTGTCGCAGCAGTTCGTAAAACTCCTGCGAGTTGGCTGCGCGACCGGCCGCGGCGCGAAATGCGGTGCGTTTTGTCTGCCAGTCGACCCCGTGAAATGCGCGATCGTAGTAACGCTCCTCAATCGTTTCCCAAACGTCGTCGAAAACGATCAGTCGACCTTCGGGTGTGGAGGTTGAAACGAGTGAGGAGTCATCCCACTCACGAAGATGGGCGGTTCTCGCGCTGATGGTCCAAAGCGCAGCTAGGAGAATTAGAACTGATACAAGCTTTCTTCCCATTGTTACCTCGGTGGTTTGCGAAAGTTGTAGCGCAGTAACACGCGCATGGGTATCGGCGCTGAGTTCTTCATTGCCGGGAAGAAGTGCAATTGACGAACGGTCGCCACAGTCGATTCATCGAGGCCGAAGCCGGCCCAACGAACAATTTGTACTTCGCCTACTTCGCCGTCAGCTCCGATATCGACGGCCACGTCGACAATTGCTTCAGCTTCGGCTCGAGCGGCGGTGTCGGGATAGCCTGGTCGCAATCGTCGGAACGGACGTGGTAAGCGGATGCCTTGATTGGCCGCGGTTTTTTCGTCGTCAGGTGCTTCCTCGATTACGGCGTCAACGGGTGTATTCAACACAGTTCGTTGGATCCGTTCCTCTTCCTGAGCTTTTTTGATGACTGCGATCAAGCGATTTATAAAAGCGTCGCCACTGA
>DATEWS010000105.1:0-3298 GCA_035257785.1 Pyrinomonadaceae bacterium | reverse complement strand
GCAGGAGCAGGTATCAGGGGCAGGTGCAGAATGCGCGAGCACGATTCGAAACCTGCCCCTGCCTCCTGCTCCTGCCTGCTGCCCTGTTTGCTCGCTTGACTCTGCCCTACCCAGATCTTAAAGTCGCAAATACCCGGTAGTAGTCCTAAAGCCTTCGACCGAGAACATCATCCACAGTAAAAGGAGTCTGATTTCATGAGACGCGTCTCTAAGTTTTTGTCCCCACTGTTTGTCTGCGCGCTCGCGGTTGTTGCTGCCCAGGCACAGGGCCCTCGCAACGTGCGAGTTGATTTCAAAGAGACCACTTTGAAGAACGGCCTGCGCGTGATCACTGTTGAAGATCATTCCGCGCCCGTCATCGCACTTTCCATCACTTACAACGTCGGTTCGCGCAACGAACGCCAGGGTCGTACCGGGTTCGCGCATCTCTTTGAGCACATGATGTTCAAAGGCTCCGAGAATGTCGGCTCGGGCGAACATTTCATGCTCGTTTTCAACAACGGCGGAAACATGAACGGCACGACCAACGAAGATCGCACCAACTACTTCGAAGTGCTGCCCGCCAACCAACTCGATCTGGCCCTCTTCCTCGAATCGGATCGCATGAAGAGTTTGGCCATCACGAAAGATAACCTCGACAACCAGCGCAACGCCGTTCAGGAAGAACGTCGCCTGGGCGTCGATAACCAGCCGTACGGAAAGAGCGAAGAAGTGCAGCAGGGATTGATCTACGACAACTTCGCTTACAAGCACACGACGATTGGTTCAATGGAAGATCTGAACGCGGCCAGCGTTGAAGACGTCGCCGCTTTCTTCAAGATGTACTATGCGCCAAACAACGCCACGCTTGTTCTTGTCGGCGATTTCAAAACTCCCGAAGCACTCGCAAAAATTAGCAGCAGCTTCGAAAACATCCCGCGCCAACCAACTCCACCCGCAGTCGACATGACTGAGCCACAGCAGAAAGCTGAACGGCGGCAGATCGTTGACGATCAGCTCGCGCGCGCGCCGCGTGTCGATATCGCGTACAAAGCTGTTGCCGGAAACACTCCCGACTTCTACGCATTGCAAGTGTTGTCGGCAATTTTGCAAAGCGGTCAGAGCTCGCGGCTCTACCAGAAGCTCGTCAAAGAAAAAGAGATGGTTACCAACGTCGGCGGCTTCATGGATGAGAAGCGCGGCGTCGGCGCCCTCTACAGCAACGCGACGCTTCGTCCCGGAGTCACAACGGACGACGTCGAGGCCGCGATCTACGCAGAGATTGATCGCCTCAAGAAAGAACCGATTGCCGACTGGGAACTTCAGAAAGCGAAGAACACCACGCGACGAAACCTGATCAACGGCCTGCAAAGCTCAATCCTTCGCGCGATCACTATCGGGCAGTACGCGGTTTACTACAACGAGCCGGGACTCATCAATACTCGACTCGACAAAGTCGCCGCGGTCACCAAGGAAGATGTGCAACGTGTTGCGAACAAGTATCTGCTCGACACGAATCGCACCGTTGTAATCACCATGCCGAAGGCGAAGGCCAAGCCCGCAACCGGCGCGTCGGGACAGTAAAGGAGTTAGACCAATGAGAATCATAAAGAAGAGAAGCAATGTTATTGTCGCAATGCTGCTGATCGCGCTGGTGTCGTCGCTGGCTTTCGCGCAGCAGGGCAGCGCGCCGATGCAGCAGCCGCAAACCACCAAGGGCGCTGTTATTAAAGGCAAGGCGCCGGTCAACAAAGAAGTTTTGAAAGTGAAACTGCCTCGCGCTCAGGAAGCCACGCTGAAGAATGGCCTTCAGGTAATCCTGCTCGAGAGTCACAAGATTCCAACCTTCAACATGCAGCTCGTGGTGTTGAGTGGTGGACTCTCTGACAAAGCGGACTATCGCGGTTTGGCGAGCTTCACCGCCGCGTTGTTGCGTGAAGGCACCAGCAAGCGTTCGAGTAAAGATATCGCTGAGCAGGTTGATGCTCTCGGCGCGACCCTGACCGCTAACGCCGGCCTCTCGTCGATGACGAGCACGGTCAACACCAGTGGTCTGATTGAGAATCTGGACCAGACACTCGGCCTGTTCGCCGACGTCATTCGCAACCCGACTTTCCCGCAGGCTGAGGTCGACAAGTACAAGACGCGCACGTTGGCCCAACTTCAGTTCCAGCGTTCGATTCCTCAGTTCCTCGCTGCCGAACAGTTTCAACGCGCGATCTACGGTGCGAACCATCCGGCTGCGTTAGTTGCGCCTCCGGCCGAGTCGCTCAAGAAGTTGACGAGCAAAGATCTCGCCGAGTTTCACTCGACTTACTATCGTCCGAACAATGCGATGATCGCGATCGTCGGCGACGTGACGATGAAGCAAATCCTGCCGAAGCTCGAAAAAGCGTTCGGTGATTGGGAAAAAGGCACTGTGCCCGCGCAGAGCATTCCGCCCGCACCGGCGCAAGCTGATGCGCGCATCTACCTGATCGATCGTCCGGGGTCAGTGCAGACTGTGCTGCAACTCGGTACGCTCGGCATCGAGCGCACCAGTCCGGACTACTTCGCAGTGTTACTCGCGGATCGCGTTCTCGGCGGTGGTCCATCAGGACGGCTCTTCCTCAACTTGCGTGAAGACAAGGGCTACACTTACGGCGCCTACAGCAACTTCGGCGGTTCGAAGTTCAAAGGCACTTGGACTTCGAGCTCTGAAGTGCGGACGGACGTTACTGAAGGCGCGATGAAGGAGTTTATGTATGAACTCAATCGCCTGCGTAACGACGTGGTGCCCGCGGAAGAGTTGGACAACGCGAAGCGCGCGATCATCGGCAGCTTCGCGCTCTCGCTCGAGCAGCCAAACGCGCTCCTGCAAAACATCATCACGCAGAAGCTCTACAACCTGCCTGCGGATTACTGGGATACGTATCCTCAGAAGGTTTCAGCGATCACTGCTGCTGACGTGCAACGCGCGGCGCAGAAGTACATCGACCTGGGCCACTTGCAGGTAGTTGCTGTGGGCGATGCGGCGAAGGCGCGTGAAGTATTGGCGAAGTATGGGAAAGTTGAACTGTACGACGCTGACGGCAAACCCGTCGCGGGTTCCGAGAACAACAACAAATAAGCCACAGATAAACACAAATAACGCGGATCAGAAATGTCTTTTTCTGATCCGCGTTTTTTGGTGTAATCCGCGGCTACGGTTTGCTTCCCACGAAGTCGATATCTCTTAAATCATCAAACAAACTCGGAAGCGTTCGATCGATCGGGGTGAACGTGTAACCATTTGCGGATGGAATCATCCGATACGTCTTCTGCGACGGCGCCACTCTGA
>DATEWS010000104.1:0-8334 GCA_035257785.1 Pyrinomonadaceae bacterium | reverse complement strand
ATGCGCGCGATCGTCAGAGTGGTGGCGGCCCCGGCCTCGGGCTCGCGATCACCGAACGCGCCGTGCGCATGCATGGCGGATCGGTGCAAGCCGTGAACGCCGCGGATGGTGGCTTGGCTGTCGAGATGAGATTGGGTTTATCCACAGATTACGCAGATTAAATTTTTTCTGTGTAATCTGTGGATGGTTGTTTACGTCGCTTGCGGCGTGCTAACTCCATTTCCACAAACCTCACGACCAGGATCCAAATCAATGCCGCAGCGAACCCCGCAATCACGTCAGTCGTGTGATGCACGCCGAGATAGATCCGCGAAAAACCGATCAGCACGAACATAAACGTACACACAACCCAAACTATCACTCGCACACGCATCGACTTCACTCTAACCGTCAGGATCGCCGCAAGCGCACCGAAGAAACACGCGCTCGTGAGCGAGTGTCCACTCGGAAAACTGTAAGTCTCCGGCGCGGTGAGATTGAAAAACGGCACCGGACGCGGACGTTTGAACGCGAGTTTGAGCGTCACATTCAACAGCCCCGCGCCGATCATCGTGATCGCGAACAGCTTCGCCTCGCGAGTCCATTTCAACAGCACAAAGCGAACCACGACGATGGTGGTCCCGACAGCGAGCGCCAGCGTGGATCCTATGAATGACACGCCACGCATGATCGTAGTGAGCAATGGTGAGGCGAGTTGATGAACTGCATTGCGAGTAGCTTCGTCGAAGTGTTGCGTAGCGCCTTCGAGCGCTTCGTCAGCCAGCCAACCAAAGAAGATCAGCGTTGCAATCGCAGCAGTTAGACCAAGCAGCAGCGACAGACTAAGAAGCTTTTCCGTTTCGCGTTTATCTGCGTTCATCTGCGGCGGCTTGTTTTCTTGCTCGACTTCTTGCGCGATCGTTTTTTCGCGGGTTTCTTTTCCGCGAGCTCGTCGTGAGTGCGAACGCGATCCCAGAGCCGGTGCCGATTATGAAACTGCTCGATTTTATTTACCGGCGTCGCGCTGATCGTGTCAGAAAGATCGCTGATTTGCTTCAGCACCGGAGCATTCGCGCCAGTCTTGCTGAGATCCTTCTCCAACTGGTCCAACTCCTTCACCGCCGCCTGCGGTCGTTCCAGAGCGACGAAACAATCGACGCGCTGGCTGACGAGTTGTCGATAACTAAGATTTAATGACTTCTGCCGCGTCTTTCGGTACACATTAACCGCCGCGTCCGTTAACTTGAGCGCCTCTCGCGGCTCAGCTTTGTGAGTCTGATTAAGTTTCAATTGGTCGTCTGTTTGGACGAGGTGAAAAAACGGCTGCGCGAGACCATTCGCCACCGTCATCGAAAGCTTCGCGCCTAACAAACTCTTCTTGTTTTTCTCGCTCATCTCGCGCAGCAAGTCAAAACCCTTTTCAAGATACTGCGAACGCGAACCCTCGAGATAAAGATTCATTCCCACTTCGTAAGAAAAATAATCCTGCGCGCTGCGATCGAGATCGCGGGTCAGCGGCGTGCCGACGCGCAAACGATGCACGTTTGAAGGGACCAACAGATCACCGGAGCCCTGGTACAGCGCGCGGACGTGATACTCGCCGGGCACGTCAAAATAGAATCCAAACCGGCCGTAACTGATCAGCACGTCTTCACTATATCGATCGCGACCTTCCTCCGCAGGCAACGCAGGCGTCAGCGGTCTGGAGTAGCGCTTCGCCAGCTTACACATCACCGGTGCGTACTGGAGGATGCGGCCATCAGGACGGCGAATATAGATAGCCACTCCACCGTATTCGGGATTCAACCGCGGGTCGAGATTTATCGGAATGTCAGTCAGCAGATTGCGAAGCCGCAACTCGATCGACACGGGTTCCATAAACTCAAAATATTCTTTCGACCGCACGAGCAGCTCAACTACCTGTTCTCCTTCAGCGCTGGCCATCGCGGCCGATGGCGAATCAACACTTTCACCGTCCGGAGATGATTCGAGCTCACTACCCGAGCCCCAAGGGTCTCCGCCCATGATGACGGCGGAACGATTACCGTGTCGCAGGTGGAGCAGTTCCTCGTCGTCGAATCGAAACATAAACTCAGACCAGAAAGAGTCTGCGCCATGTGCTCCGTCGTACACCCAATCGTAATTCATCCATGAGAGCGCGTCGGGCCGCCCCTTTTCCCATGAATGGACGAAGTTGAAAGCGTGACCGGCTTCGTGAACCCACGTGAAGAGAAACTGGCGCATTGCGGCAGCTTGTGCATCGGTAGTAACTGTGCCGACGGTCAGATCCTGGAACCACTCGTGGTGACGAAAAATTGCAAAACCCTGTCTCTCCGGTGCTTTGCCTGTGCCTCCGAGTGCGGCGGCGTTGTCGAACATGATGCCGCCCATCGAGTCGTCTTCGTACGTGCCCGCGAGCAGACCCCACGCCTCCCACCTGGGCCATGGACCAGCCTTTTGACTAAAGTAATGCTCCATTGCGTTGTGTAGCTCCGCATCAGACCACTTTTCGAATTGAGGATTGCTGTCGTCGACAACTGTATGTGCCGGGCGGATGGTTACAGCTATGCCTGCTTCGCGATACGCCTCTTCTATGGTTAATACGCGTTGCGAAAGATTGGCCGGCTTGTTTGGATGACCACTCGTGTCCCACAGAGGTAACAGCGGCGACTCGTTAACTGACTTGCAGACGTCGATCTCGAAATTGACGGTGCGAAACGAATCGGATTTCCTGGTGCAGTTGTAAACTGCCGCCTGCCCACTCGGTCTGCTGAATGTCACAACACACGAAGGCGCAACGCCCGGCTGCGGCGGCGTCATCGTTATCTTCATTGTGTTGACCGGATGTTTGCCCTTCCAAAACGTGACTTTACCCGAAATCTGGATCTTGTTAGTCGCCTTGGTAACTTTTGGCTCCTTTACGATCCACGACTCTCGATAAACGCGGGTCACTTTCGGCGGACTACCCGGGACGTTGATCTTGTTCAGCTGATAAAAGTCGCCGCTTACCCGTTTCATGACGGGCGAGTTTGGATAACGCTGATCGACGTCGATGCGAAGATCCAGAAACGAAAGACCGCTCGTGGGAGCGGTCATTTCGCCTTCGTATTGTCCACTGATGCTTTGTGCTGGAGTAGACATATTTGAGCTGCGGCACCTATTGCTCGACTAATGTGATTTCACCCACCACAGGTCTCGACGTCGCGTTGACCTCGTCGGCCGGCGCAATGGTTAACTCCGGCGTCGCGGTGAGTCGTCCTTCACTCACCAATCGCTTTGCCAGATCAGTGATGTCAAAACTGAAGAACTTCTGATTCGCGTTTGCCGCTGCTGTTGCATGACCGCCATGTCCAACCGCATCGAAAAAGTGGATGGTGCCGATCTTGTTTGCCTCAGCAGCAGTGCCACTAGCGCCGGCGGGCAGTTCTAGAAACACGTCGAACAGTGTACCCGGCGCCTCTTGCGCCGACAGTCTCGTGATCACCAGATACAAGCGCCGGTTGCCCGTCAGGTTTCTGACGCGTTCTGCCAGGTTACCAACACCCGCAGCCGCGCTCGGCGGCGGCAGCAAACGAGCCTTGGCTGGCGTAGTGCTTAACTGAAGTGCAGTTGCCACTCTCGCGCGTATTCGTGGTGGCCCCACCGCGCCGGATCCCGGCGGACAGGCGGGGACGGGCGCCAACTCTTCGTAGCGGTAGTGAAGCGGCATGATTTTGTCGAAGTCTTTGACTTTCGCTACCACCTTCACGCCATTCTCGTCCGCGAATGTGAACGTCTTGTTGAGCCACGTGCCGGTCATCGGATTCTTTCGACCAGCATCATTCCAACTCGCCCATAGTCGATCGATGTTGCAGTGGTGCAGCCAGAAGATTGGATCGTTTGCGGCCCACGGCACCTGTCCCATTCCCAGGGAATTACCAACCAGCACGTGAACAGTGCCGTGCAGATTGGAGTCAAGATGCCTGTTGAAGCCCTGGACCACACCCACTTTTGTATACGAACATTGCGCGAGCGAGTTGAGATTCAACACGCCCGGACTGCTCGCATCGATCGGATTGCCGGCATTGACCGGTCCCTTTCGGTTCGTACGGAACAGCGGGTTGGTCGGGTTGGCCGGACTGATGAATTTATTCGGCAGCCGCGGGCCTGAAGGCGACGACGAGTTGGTGTAGTCCCAATACGGCAGTGCGAAACTCGAGTTGCCGCTCACCTTCTGAATAATTCGTTCGAAGAAGAATAGATACATGCGATGCCACGGCAGGAAGAAGTCCTCCATAGTAGGATCTTTGTGCGCCTGGCACGTGTCCCACGTCAGTGTCGCGAGCGTTTTGCGCGTGCTTGGGGCTGGATAGATCCGCGCGAGTTCATTAGCTTTACCGCGATCATCTCTAACGCCGTGGATGTACCACTGAAACAACCAGCCAATCGGATTCGGCTCCGGAGTTGCCATCATTGTTTTGACGGCGTTGGAGTAGATGTTGAGCATTGCCTGCCCGTTCGTGGACATGGCGTTCGGGCGGACACGCGGCGGTTGCGCGAGCACGCCATTTTGTTCGAGCCAGAGAGCAAAGGGAACCGCAGACATTCCTGCGATGAAAGAGCGACGCGAGAAAGTGGTCATGGTGCCTCCTGGAGAGCTTATGGTTAGGTTTGACTTTGAGCCAGTTGAACAAGAGTGCGCGAGACCATAGGAATAGCGGGCGCATCCTATTCTCGTAGGCCTACGGTGTCAATGCAATTTTGAAGCGGAAATGTTTCTACTGTTCGACTAGTTCGATCTGGCCGATCGTGGGCACTGCGCCGGCCTCGGGCCGGTCGGCTGGAATGATCGTGAGTGTCAGCGATTCGGTGAGTTGTTTTTGCGCGCTGAGCTTTCGCAGAGCGTCCGTGATGTCGAAACTAAAGAAGATGTCATCACGCGGTTCTTTGCGAGCGTTGTAGAAATTGAGTACCCCAGCGGGCTGTTCGCTTTTGTTGGGCGACTTGCCTGGTTCGACGTTCAGGTAAACGTGATAAAGCTCGCCGGGTTGTTTTTCTGTTTGCAGGTTTCTGAAGACGAGGTAGAGACTCTTTCCGGGAGCAAGCTGCGCGATGCGCGCCGAAAGCGATTGACTCTTCTGCCGCTCTTCGGGGACGAGTTGAACCGCGACACGCACGCCTTCGGGCGTCAGCATCACAGCGCCGGCAGTCTTTGCAATGACTTTTCCGTCTTTCAATTTCGTCTTAACAGTTGCGAAAATCTGAGTGCTTGCCAAAACAAAAAGGCACAGAATCGCCGCAGATAGTTTATAAAAGCGACGCTCTGTTCTTTTTGCGGTCAAACTCATTACGATTTGCTACCTTAATACTCCTACCAGCTATGAGATGCAACAGCGTCGGGTGAGTGGCCTGCGGAGTCGGAGATTTCTTTCGAAAATGACCAGTAGCGTAAAACAACTCTGCGCTTTTCTTGTGCTCCTCGGCCTGGCCCTGCTTGGAGGAGGTCAAAACCGAAACGCGGTAGCATCGGGTCGGACATGGTGCTTCCAACAGTGGCGACTGGTTTGGGCAGACGAGTTTAACTACAACGGACTGCCCGATCCGAAGAAGTGGGGTTACGACGTCGGCGGTCACGGCTGGGGCAATCAGGAGTTGCAGTACTACACCGAGCGCCGCAAAGAGAACGCGCGTGTCGAGAATGGTTTACTGATCATCGAGGCGCGCCGCGATTCGTGGGAAGGTCACGAATACACATCCGCGCGACTCGTCACGAAAGGCAAAGGCGACTGGACGTATGGTCGCATTGAGGTGAAAGCAAAGCTGCCCTCCGGTCGCGGCACATGGCCGGCAATCTGGATGCTTCCAACCGGGTACGAATACGGCGGTTGGCCAAGCAGTGGCGAGATCGACATCATGGAGCACGTCGGCTTCGATCCGGACATCGTGCATGCTTCAGTGCATACGAAAGCCTACAACCACAAGATCAACACGCAGAAGACTGCGAAGATCAAAGTCGACAACGCGCGCAGCGAGTTCAACGTGTATGCCGTTGAATGGACTCCGGAAGAGATTCGCGGCTACGTCAACGAAACACCATATTTCACGTTCAGGAATGAACGACTAACGAATCCGGCGGCCGACTCTCGCCAGTGGCCATTCGACAAACCGTTTCACCTGCTCCTCAATATCGCCGCCGGCGGCACGTGGGGCGGCGAGAAGGGAGTTGATGAAACGATCTGGCCGCAGCGAATGGAAATCGATTACGTGAGAATTTATCAAAAGAAATAGGTCCTATTGGACCTTATATTTCGGTTATTATCCGCGCCATGACCAAGACCCTTCTCGCCATCCTTCTTCTCTTGTTGTGTGCCGGTAGCTTCGCCGCCCAACAGCCCGCCGATGATTACAACACCATTTTCAAACCGTTGAAGTGGCGCTCGATTGGTCCATTTCGCGGCGGGCGTTCGGTCGCGGGCACCGGTGTCGTCGGCGATCCGAAGACTTACTACATGGGAACAACTGGCGGCGGTCTCTGGAAAACAGACGACATGGGCCTCAGTTGGCGCAACATCTCCGACGGTTATTTCAAGACCGGTTCCGTTGGCGCGATCGCCGTTGCGGAAAGCGATTCGAACGTCGTTTACGTCGGCATGGGCGAACACGCGGTGCGCGGCGTGATGACGCATCACGGCGATGGTGTCTACAAATCAACTGACGCGGGCAAGACGTGGAAGAGGATTGGACTCGAATCGTCGCAGCACATCGCGCGCATCGTGGTCGATCCTAAGAATCCCAACATCGTGGTCGTCGCCGTTCAGGGTGCGCTGTACAGCCATTCAAAAGAGCGCGGCGTGTACAAGTCTGTCGATGGTGGCGCTACGTGGAAATCCGTGTTGTATGTTGACGACAAAACCGGCGCGTCGGAACTTTCGATGGACATGAACAACCCGCGCATTCTTTACGCGGCGATGTGGGAACACGGGCGCCTGCCGTGGAAAATCATAAGCGGCGGTCCGGGCAGTGGTCTTTACAAATCGACTGACAGCGGCGAGACGTGGGAAAAACTGAAAGACGGTTTGCCTGAAGAGATGGGCAAGATGTCAATCGCTGTCAGCCGTTCGAACCCTGAGAAAGTCTACGCACTAATCGAAAGCGATTCCGATAAAGAAGCGGGTGGTCTGTTTGTTTCGAGCAATGCGGGTAAGAAGTGGAGTCGCATCACCAACGATCATCGCCTGGTGCAACGCGCGTGGTACTACATCGAGCTGTTCATCGATCCAAAAAACGAAAATACGATTTACGTTTTGAGCGCGTCCGCTATGCGTTCGGACGACGCGGGCAAAACGTGGGACACGCTGTCAGGCACGCACGGCGATTACCACGACCTCTGGATTAATCCGAACGACCCGGACAACTTCATCATCTCCAACGACGGCGGCTCAGCCATCACTTTCAACGGCGGTAAGAGTTTCAGCACGCAGAGCAACATGCCGACCGCGCAGTTTTATCGCATCAACGTCGATAACCAGTTTCCATATCGCATTTACGGCGGGCAACAGGACAACACGTCTGTTTCGATCGCCAGTCGTGAGCTAGGCAGCGGCGGAATCGGCAATGCGAGTTGGACGCCATCTGCGGGTGGTGAAAGTGCGTTCCTCGCGTTTGATCCGGACAATCCGAAGTACGTGTTGGGCGATAGTTACCAGGGAACGATCGAGGTGCTCGACGTAAACGCCAAGGCGAGCACGAATGTCATGGCGGCGCCGATTCAATACCTCGGCATGGACGCGAAAGACATCAAGTATCGTTTCAACTGGAATGCGCCGATCGTCTGGAGCAGGTACGAACCAAACACTTACTTCCATGGCGCGCAATACGTGTTGAAAACCACGGACATGGGCCGCACGTGGAAAGAGATCTCGCCCGACCTGACGCGCAACGAGAAAGAGAAGCAGGGCAAGGGTGGTGGTCCATACACGAACGAAGCCGTCGGCGCCGAGAATTACGGCACGTTGAGTTACATCATTGAGTCGCCGCTCGAGAAAGGCGTGATTTGGACTGGCAGCGATGATGGACTTGTTTACGTGACTCGTGATGGCGGCGCGAACTGGAAGAATGTCACGCCAAACGGTCTTGCGGAATGTTTGATCAACGCGATCGAAATCTCGCCGCACGATAAAGCAACTGCTTACATCGCGACCACGCGTTACAAGTTCAATGACCACACACCCGGGCTTTATAAAACTACCGACTACGGCGCCACCTGGACCAGGATCAATAACGGCCTGCCGGCAAACGCGTTCACGCGTGTTGTGCGCGAAGACGACGTGCGCCGCGATCTTCTGTTTGCGGGTACTGAACTGGGGTTGTTTTTAT
>DATEWS010000103.1:0-2935 GCA_035257785.1 Pyrinomonadaceae bacterium | reverse complement strand
GGCACGAACTTGCTCGAGCAGCTTACGGTATTCATTTGTCTCAGTGATTAATCCGAAATTCATCCGTGTAAATCTGTGTTCTTAATGCGTCCGATCAAGGACGTCGTCGATGAGCCTTCGACGAAAGGCAACGAGATTACTTTGCCTCCGGCGGCTTCGACTTCTTCGCGGCCGTGAATCTGATCGAGTCCGTAGTCGCCGCCTTTGACGAGCACGTCGGGTAGGAGTCGAGCTATCAAACTTCGTGGCGATACATCATCGAAGATGGTCACGTAATCGACGTGTCGCAAAGCCGCGAGTATCTCGGCTCGCTCGGCTTCGTTGAAAACCGGACGATCCGGTCCCTTCAATTCACGCACCGTGCGGTCGCTGTTTATCGCCACGAGGAGCGCGTCGCCGAGCGTGCGCGCCTGAGCGAGATAACGCACGTGTCCCACGTGCAAAAGATCAAAAACGCCATTCGTAAAAACGAGTCGCGCGCCTGCGGCACGCAGACGTTCGCGCTCTCCGAGCATTTGCCCGGGGGTCAGAATCTTCTCGATCATTAACGAAAGATTACAGGATTTGTGGTATGTCTGTATAATCGGCCTTTTTGGAGAGTGCACCCTTGTCTATTCCGTTCATCGAAGAGAACGATCAAACGCTTGCGCGCCGCGAACATCTCGAAGCGCTGCGCGAACTCGTCGGCAACGTCTATCCAAATAAATTCGAGCGCAGCGACGTTGTCGAGACTGGAAAAGAGGACACGATCACTGCGATCGTCGAGAAGTTCCAGGAGGGAACTCAGGAAGATCTCAATAAGATTGTCGTGCGGGTGGCGGGACGCATTGCTTCGCCGCCGCGCGTGATGGGAAAAGCCGCATTTGTGCATCTGTCCGATGGCGTCTCGCGAGTACAGATCTATATTCGCAAAGCAGACGTTATTGGCGTGCGCAACGATGCCCAGGCGGGTGAAGTCGACGGCTGGGCGCTGTTTCAACTATTGGACCACGGTGACTTCATAGGCGTCGAGGGATTCCTGTTCGTGACTAAAACAGGAGAGTTTTCGGTCCACGTGCAAAAGATTCAGTTTTTGTCGAAGGCACTTTTGCCGCTGCCTGACAAGATGCACGGCATTCACGATCCGGAGATTCGTCAACGCCAGCGCTACGCTGATCTGATCGCCGGCAGTTTGAAACATGAGAAAGACGAGTCGCTCACAGCGCGCGAAGTTTTTGAGCGACGCGCAGCGGCAGTGAAAGAGATGCGTCGCATTCTCGAAGATCACGGATACGTCGAAGTCGAGACGCCGATGTTGACACCGCTCGCCACCGGCGCGGCTGCGCGTCCGTTCAAGACTCATCACAACGCGCTCGACATCGATCTCTACGCGCGCATTGCGCCTGAGTTGTACTTGAAGCGATTGCTGGTCGGTGGTTTCGAGAAAGTTTTCGAGCTTAATCGCAACTTCCGCAACGAAGGCATCTCGACACGTCACAATCCTGAGTTCACGATGCTCGAGTTTTACTGGGCCTATGCCGACGTGAACCAGATGATGGATTTCTGCGAGCAGATGTTGCGCGCGGTGGTGTTCACGGTGCTGGGCCACACGCACGTGAAGTTTGGCGAGCACAGCATCGATTTTGGTCAACCGTTTCGTCGACTGGGGATGGAGGAAAGTCTTTCAGGCATCGTCGCGCCGGACCAGATCACGAACGATAAGGTTGTTACGCTGTTTGAAGAGCACGTCGAAAGCGGTTTGATACAACCGACTTTCATTACTGACTTTCCGAAACCGATTTCGCCGCTCTCGAAGGCGTCGCCAGCGAATCCGCACGTCGCGGAACGTTTCGAGCTGTACATCGCGAGCATGGAGATCGCAAACGGGTTCTCTGAGTTGAACGATCCGGAGGAGCAATACGAGCGTTTTCGCGATCAGGTTAAGCAGCGCGAGCGAGGCGATGAAGAGGCGATGCTGATGGATGAGGATTACATTCGCGCGCTGTCGTACGGCATGCCGCCGGCAGCGGGAATCGGCATCGGGATCGATCGTTTGGTGATGCTGTTAACCAACAAACAATCGATCCGCGATGTAATTCTCTTTCCGCACATGCGGCCGAAAGAGTAGCCGCGGATAACACGGAAATAAATCCGGATTTTCCGTGTTATCCGTGGCTATTTGTTGTGCTCGTCTATTTCGCCGGCGTTTCCTGGTGTGACGCCGCCAGCCACTTTCCGCCTCGCATCACATACGCGCTGCTGGCCCAGACTGCTGCGGGAACCTGCTGCCCGCCGCACGTCGCATCCTGCGTGGATTTGTACGTCATGAGCGCTGCGCTGCTGTTGAGAAACGTCACTTTGATATCGCTCATCTCGTACGACTTCACCTCACAAGCGAGGCTCTCAAGATCTTTTATTGCAGTGGCCTTGTTCGCGGTACCCATGTCTCCGATCATGATACTGTCGGCAGAGAGATTAGCTTTGAACGGCTTGAAGTCTTTGTTCTTCCAGGCTTCCCAAAGTTTCTTCTCGGTGGCGATGATCATGCGCTGGCTTTGCGCCCTGCTCATCGCGGGCTTTGGCGCCGGTGATGGAGATGGTGTTGATTCCTGGGCGTACGCGAGTGATGTCAAAAAGAGAATCAGAACAATGACCATAGGGAGTTGCTTAGTCATAGTTGTAACTCCTGGACCAGGGGATGTTGGAGCGAGGTAATTAAATCATGGCCACAAAAAAGCACAAAAGGCTCAAAAGAATAAATGAATAAATCTTTTGTGCTTTTTGCGCCTTATTGTGGCTATTCTTATTGCTGTTTTGCAGCCTTAGTTCGTAATTCCGCGAGGCGTTCATCGGACCAGGCAGGCTTCTCGCCCTGTTTATCCATCAGGTTGCAATACTGTTCCATCGCGTCAAGCGAGCCTTTGTAGTCGCCGAGTTTTTCGCGCACGCGCGTTAC
>DATEWS010000102.1:0-20766 GCA_035257785.1 Pyrinomonadaceae bacterium | reverse complement strand
GACGCCGAGCGGTGCTTCTTCGGCGAGTGTGAGTTCACCATTGAACGTGCCGCGTTTCGAGAGGTGTAGCTCCTCGTCGAACACGCGCGCGTCGTTAGCGTCTTTGATTGTGACTGTCACGGTGTCGTTCTTGAGCGCACGGTACTGTCCGCGTTCATCGAACGCGCGCAGAATTCCCTTGAAACTGACTTTGTGCGCGGGCCGGTAAACAGGGCGATCGGTGTAGATGTAGCCCTGCACGTTTTCATTCTCCTCGCCGATGTTGAAGTAGAACGATTCGAGATCGGAGATCGCGAAGTTGCCGCGATGTGAAGCGAGAATAATCACGCCGTCAGTTCCTGCCGGGTTCTCATCGGCGTCCGGTCCCGTGTTGCTCGTCGGGAGTTTAGTGTGAAAGATACCGTCGGTGTCTGTTCTTCCACTCGTAATCGTGCGATGCGCTTTCACGATCTCGACTTGCGCATCAGCGCGCGGCTCGCCGCTCTTTCGATCGACTGCATACACAAGAAAGTCACCAGCGGGGGAGGCTTTTTCGACGAGCACAAGATCGCTTACGAGGACTACTGTGTACGCGCGCATCTCGTTACCGACTGCTTCCACGAGGTAGACACCACTTTCACGTTTGCCGAGTGGGACCATCCGCCGGTCGTATTCGTTTTCAAGCGGCGGCAGGACCTCGCGCCAGCTTGTTACAAGTTGATTCGGATTCAGTAATGGAACACGCGCGAAATCGGACACGTTAAGCGGCACGCGTTTAGCGCTCTCGGTCGCGCGAAACTTTTGATTGAACTTGTAACGCGTGTCTTGTTTTAACTGCTCGCGAAAGTAGTTTCTGATACCACTGTAAGCCCAGAGCTTGACCGCGCGCACACGTTCAAGCAGCGAACGACTGTTCGAAAGTTTCGCGGCAATCTGTTCTTTCTCGCTGTCACCTATCTGATGTGGATCGCTTAACTGCGCAAAGAATCGCTCCGGATCGTTTATGCGATAGACGCGAAAGTCGAGACTATCGATCGTGCGGTAGTCCAACCAGAGACGCGGGTTCTCGTTCGTGCCAAACGTGCGATTAGTTGAAAGGGAAAAGAATGGTTCAGGCACAACCGTGGTCGTGACCGAAAAGCCGGAAGTGTCAGCTTCAGCCTGGGCGGCGCGCTTTAATCGCGACCGCGCGATTGAAGTCGCGGCAGTAATGACCAGGGCGTAAACAACGAGTGCCGACAGGCGATTTAACTGGGGGTTCAGACGAAACACGTTAGTCCTCTGGTGTGGCTTCCTGATCGAGAATCTTCAGACGATAGAAGCCAAGGAAATTGGGGTTAGCCATGATCGGTCGCCATCGTTTGTCCGGATGGTGGTCCAACACCGCAAGACGTACTTTCTTGACGACGCCCGCGTCGTGGGCCGTCGCGCCGGTGTGATAGACGACCCAATCGTTGGCGCCTTCGCTCGCGATGCGCGGTTCGCCGATAAAGATCATCACGTGGAACGGATACTTCTGGACCCACGGTTGATGGAAAAACAGGAGGTCTCCGGGTTTCGCCTGCTTGCGATCACGACCGACGAACTCGGCGTTGTACATCTTGAGCGTTTGTGCGTCGGCGAAGTCTGAAAACTTGCCCTCGGCGAAGTCTTTGGGCGAGTAGTCGCCGGGCGCGGTGCGAAAGAGTTTTCCGTTTAGTGGCGCCGCGAGGTTTGAAGCTAAATCGGGTGCGACCGGATCGTAGCTTTCACCCATCTTCTGAAACCACGGGCGATCGTGCGGGCGCAGTGCTTCGCGCCATGCGAAACGAACAAGTCCCGCACAGTCTCGTTGTTCCGGATTCCATTGATCGCTGAGGTTGTAGAACTGCATTTCCGCCACCCACGTGAACCAATAGCGAAAGTTTTCACGGTCGTTGAAGGTTCTCAACTCTACGTTGTCAGGAAGTCCGTCATGGTCCAGGTCCACATCGGGACCGAGTTCAGATCGTTTTGAAACAGCTTCTGGATCGGCTCGCGGTGCTGGTGGACCACTCGAACGCGATATCGATACGTAAGCGAGCACCAGAACCACTGGTGGGATTAAGAGGGCCAACGCGCGCGTTGGATTTTTGGTGAGCCAAATCATGCGCGCATTATTCAGCGCGGCCAATTTGGTGAACAGGCGATTGCTAACAGCGCAGCATCAGGTTAGCACTGCGTTCGGATCGGTTTCGTACGGTGTGGTTGGATGTGGGGAACCACAGTCACGGTGGAAAACGATTTAGCCACAAAAAGGCACATGAGGCACAAATAATTTTCTTCTGTTTTGGGAAAATCATTTGGTGTGCTTTACGTGCCTTTTTGTGGCTCACTTGAGAAATACTTTCGGCATAAAAATGTAATGTTGAGTGGGCCAACAATCCGGACAAAAGAGTATTGCAAATTCCAGCGCTCGCGGGTAGATTGATTCGGTTGCTTACGATGGTAGCGATGCTCTCCTTACTCGGGGGTATCCCTGCCTTCACCTATTGCGGGGGAGGAAGAAAACGTGCCGACCGGAACTTGCCCGGAATGCGATGCTGATGTCCACGTTGATTTGGACACGGACAAGGGCGAAATAGTGTCTTGCGAAGAATGTGGGACTGAACTGGAAGTTGTTGGACTCGATCCCGTCGAGTTGGACATCGTGGAAGAGGAAAGTTACGACGAAGACGAGGACGAAGACGAATACTGAAAGATAGGAGCAGGAGCAAATCGCAGGTGCAGGTAACAAACCACCTTTTCTGCTCCTGCTATCTGCTCCTGTTTTCTGTTTTCACTACCTGCTCGCCGCTCGATACTCAGAGCGGCTTTGTCTCAGAGTTAAGCCACGTGGTCCCTCCACCCGGATCGTGTGTAATTGTCCATCTCGTCTCTTTTCATCGGGCGGATAAAAGGCGAGGACGTACGCCGAGCTAACTTCTTCAGCCAGTGCACGAAAGAGCGGTGCGTAGTCTTTTTCGGTAGCGTAGACGTTGCGACCGCCCGTCGAATCGGCGAGACCACTGACGTCGAGCGGGGTCGGCAACGGAGTTTGCTCCGCCGACGCAATGACGCGCGAATACGACGGCAGTGTGACCACAAAGATACTGACGTCAGCAGCATTCGCGCGTTCGATCACTGTTTGCGGCGCTACTGTGTCGCCTACCGGAAAACCATCCGTGACAACCAGGACGGCTCGTTTCATCAAACGTTTCTCACGCGTGCGCGGCGCGTTGCGCACGAGCATTCTGATCGCATCGTCAACCGCATCGTAAGTGTGAGTCGATAGACCGTTCGGCGAGTCTCTTGAGATGCGGTCGAGCGAGTCATCCAGTTTCTCGGGATCGGAAGTAAACTTTTGGATCGTCTTCACACGCATGCCGAAAGTCATCACTGAATAAACGACCGGATGCTGGGCGAGATGATTCGAAAACGACTGCAACGCAGCTCGCAGTCGCACGATCTCTTCGGGCGTCATGCTGCCCGAAACGTCGAGCGCAAAGACGATCGCGAGTGGTCGTGCTTCACCCTGACGTTTTTCGATTTGAAAGAATGAAATCGGTTGTTGGTTACCGTCGGAATAGATCTTGAAATCTTCCTGGCGCAGATTACGAACCGGACGGCCCTCAGCGTCAATTGCGGTAACATCTACTGACACGAGATCGGTGTCAAAGCGCAGTACATCTTCCGGTTCCTGTTCTTTTGGAAAAACCTTGCGGGGCCGCTGGGTCTTGTTTTCAGTATTCTGATCCTGAGGCACACAGGGAATCGCAACCGCAATCAGCAGCAGGAGAGGAAGGGAAACTTGCGCTATAAAAGCCGCGGTTCGTTTAGGCATTAATACTCTTTCCGGGGGCGACGCTCAGGATTATACGGGCGCGACCTGCGGAAGCAAACGGTGATATGATCCTGAGCGTCTAAAGCCATATTTGCGAGACTAATACGCGAAGGAGTGACGATGAGATTCACTAAAATTCTGCCGCTGCTGGTGATCATGTTGCTTGCCGTTGGCATTTCGGCCGCCCAGGACAAGGACAAGACGGTCGGGTCCATCAAAGGCAAAGTGCGCGTGGAAACGGGGACGCCAGGCGGTGTCACAGTGGTGGTGCGACGCGGAGAAACGGAAGTCACACGTTCCACGACCGACAAGAATGGAGAGTTTCTCGTCGCCCGTTTGACGCCCGGAACTTATGGTCTGACGTTTCGCAAACCCGGCTTGAGTATTGGATCGATTGAGGATGTTGAAGTCAAAGCCGGCAAGACTCGCTCGCTCGGAGATCGTCTGATACTCACGATCGATGAAGGGTCGATCGCGTTTCTGAGTGGCAGCGTGTTCGGTGCGGACGGACGCAGCGTCCCGAACGCGAAGGTTGAGTTGTCGCGAATTCTTGAAGACGGATCAACTAAGAAGATCGATGGACGCATTACCACCGAAACAGGTTCGTTCAGGTTCCGTCTCGGGCCGGAAGCTGCGAAGTATCGCGTGAGTGTGAAGACGAATGGCGAGCCGGTGACGAAGGATGTCGAGATCGACGGCGCCGCGGTTTATCGGGTGGCGCTTTCGTTGCCGCCTAAGTCGTGAAGAAGAGGTTTCACACAAAGGCACAAAGGATAAGAAAAAGGCACTAAGAATGTCCTTTGTGCCTTTGCGTAAACTTTGTGTCTTCGTGTGAAACAGATTTTACGTTATGGAAGAGCGTGAGGAGTTTCTAACTGCGAAACAGCTTGCCGGGATCTTGCAGGTTAGTGAATCGACTGTGCGACGCTTGGCTGCGAAGCGTCGCATTCCTTCCGTTAGGTTAACGCCGCGAATTATCCGTTTCCATCTCGACGCCGTGCGGGAGTCGCTCGAAGTTCCTCGTCATCGCATTCGCCACGGCGAATACAGCGAACGAGTCGACGACGCTCAGTTGAGCTTTGACGACCTGATCCTCACTTAGCGCGCGCTGGTGCGTTGAATTCAACCCACGTCCCGTTCTGTTTGACGTAGACTCGTGGTGAGCGAATCCGGAATCCTTTGCTGAATCCCGGATTATCTGCGAGAAACTTCTTTACGCTTGACTGATCGCCGGTGGCGACGCGCCACTTACCGTCTTCACGCAAAAGATACTGCTGCACGACGATCTTTCCTTCAGCCTGAATCGGATTTACAACTCGCCCGTAGAGCACTGTGTCGACAACCGCGAGATCGCCCATGACTTTGACAACGCCGATGTCCATGCGATCGAGTTGATAAAAGTCCTGTGCGCGTTGCAGTGCGTTCACGAATCGATCGCGCGACATGCGTTTGCGGGAAGCGCCGGGGAGGAAGTCGTAAAGCGCGTCGTAGTTGCGAGACTTCAATTGCTCGAAAACATTTTGAACTGTCGAGCGAACGTCGGATTGGTCCGACGCATTTACAAGCGCGCCGGCAGAAATAATTACAACGGCTAAAACCAGGACATTACGAACGTACTTCGTCATCTGATTCCTCATCAACTTCTTCCTCTTCGCTTGCGAGTGTCGCGCGCACTTGTTGCCGGTAACTCAGAAACCAGCAGACAGCGCCCGCGGCTGCGGCGACGAATGCCTTGTCGTAGTTTTCCTGTAGCACGAGGAATACAGCAAGTACGCCTCCGACCGCGGCCAAACTCATCCAAAACGTTCTCACTTGATATTCACCGGGACTGTTACGTCCATCGTTCCCGGAGCGTAACAGACCGTCTCGTCACATGCCTGGACGCTTAGTTTCGCGGAAAGGTTGTGCGTTCCCGGCTTCGCCGACTTATCTGCTTTAATGCTTGCTTTCAGCGTAGTTTCACCTTCGTAAACTGCGAGCGGCTTTTCCGCAAACGCGAACTTCTTCGTCTGCGGGTCCGGGTAACGCATGAATTGAACAGAGATTCCATCGGAAGGTGTGATCTCGAGTTCAGTGGCTTTGAGATAAGGAAAGCTCGGTGGGTTCGCGTTGACGTGATACCCATTTTTAATGTCCAGCTTCACCACGGCCTCACCCGCTTCACCAGCGGCGAGCGTAACTTGCTGCGGTGTTGCCTTAACAACATCAACCGATCGGATCGGCGGTCCTTCACTCGCGTTCGTCGCCGCAGAATTCTGCGCCGGGCCCTTCGCGCACCCAATCAGCAAACAACAAAAAATCGATCCGCAAAGTATCCGTGTAATCTGTGGCTTATTCACCTTCTTCCTCTTCCTTACCGTCTGCTTTTTTGATCCCGAACTTCTCCAGACGATACTGAAGCGTGCGGAAGGTGAGGCCGAGGAGCTTGGCGGCCTTCGTGATGTTGTAGTCCGTTTGCTCCATCGCCTGTGTGATCAGGTTGCGTTCGACTTCTTCGAAATTGATGCCTTCGGCCGGTAACTTAAAAGCGCCTTCCGCTGCTGGTCCAACTTCCTGACGCACTTCCGTCGGCAGATCCTCCGGCGTAATGAGATCTTCTTCACTCAAAAGAATCGCACGCTCGATCGCCGACTCCAGTTGCCTCACATTCCCGGGCCAACTGTAGTCGTTCATTAGCTTCTTCGTTTCCGGAGTGAGTCCACGGACGAGACGCGAGGTGTTCCTCGTGTGCTTCTTGAGAAAGTAGTCAATCAAGACAGTAATATCTTCGCGTCGTTCGCGCAGTGGCGGCACGTCAATCGAGAGCACGTTGATGCGGTAATAAAGATCGTCACGAAAACGACCATCAGAAACCATCGCGCGCAGGTCGCGGTTAGTCGCCGCGATCACACGAACGTCAACATTGATCTCGTGCGTGCCACCAACGCGACGAATCTTTCGTTCCTGCAACGCGCGCAACAGCTTCGCCTGAATGCCAACATCGAGCTCCGCGATCTCGTCGAGAAACAAGGTGCCGCGATCAGCAATCTCAAACAAACCCTTCTTCTCTGCATGCGCGCCGGTAAACGAACCTTTTTCGTGTCCAAACAACTCCGATTCGAGCAGGTTCTCATTAATCGCCGCGCAGTTAACGGCCTGAAACATCTCCGTCGAACGCGGTGACTGATTGTGAACCGCCCTCGCAATCAACTCCTTACCCGTTCCAGACTCACCACGCACGAGTACCGTCGAATTCGACCGCGCCACTTTCAAAATCATCTTTTTGACTGTCTCCATCTTCGGAGACGCAGAGATGATCTCGACGTCGATCGCGTCAAGACGATCGAGCGCGCGATTGATCGTTTCCAACAGCGCCGCTTTGTCGTAGGGCTTTTCGAGATAATCAAACGCGCCGCGCCTTAGTGCTTCCTTCGCTGACTCGATCGAACCGTGCGCCGTGAGCAGGATGACGATGATTGACGAGTCGTAAGCCAGCAGGTGTTGCAGCAACTCGATGCCGTCCATGCCGGTCATCTTCAGATCCGTCAAAGCGAGATCGAACCTACGATCCTTCGCAAACTTTAGTGCGGCTTCGCCGGATGCTGCGGTGGTGACGTCGTAACCTTCCTCCGCCAGGATTAATTCGAGGATTTCTCTTTGCGCTTTCTCGTCGTCAACTACCAGGATGTTCTTTCGTGGCATGTCTGTTCTCTTTAGCCGGAAGAATTATCGTGAACGTTGTACCGCTGCCTTGCTTTGATGCAACACTGATCGTGCCGCCATGATCGTCAATTGCCTTTTTAACGATCGCCAGGCCGAGCCCGGTTCCCGTTTCCTTCGTCGAAAAATACGGCTCGAAAATCTTCGAGATATCCTCGGCGGCGATGCCGTCTCCGCTATCGCTTATCTCAACCTTAACAGAGTTGGCCGGAGTGTTCGAAAGCGCGATCGAAATACTGCCGCCGACGCCGTTGATTGATTCGACTGCGTTGATGACGAGATTAGTGAACACAGAACGCAGCGACTCGCGGTCTGCGACGACTGGCGGCAGTGGTCCATCCTGCACGATCTTCGTTTCGATCCCGCATTCCTCCGCTCTTCCTTCAACCAGTCGCAACGCGTCTTCGGCTTCAGTTCGAACGTCGACCTCCTGGAGCTCGAGTTTTGAAGGCCGTGAATACTTGAGGAAGTCACTGATGTGACGGTTGATGCGCGCGACTTCAGTCTTTAACTGGTCGGTAAGCCGAATAAACGTCGCTCGCTTATTTGAATCACTCGGAGCAAACGACGAGCGCAGGTGATCCAACGTCAGATTTATATAGTTAAGTGGGTTGCGAATCTCATGCGCAATTGCAGCCGCGAGGCGACCGACGACCGCACCCTTCTCGGCCTGGTGAAGCTGCATTTCGAGCTCACGCGCGCGACCGAGTTTCGCTGTCATCTCGTTGAACGCCGCTGCGAGGGTTCCCATTTCGTCAGCTCGATCTGCCGGCACCTGTACGTCGAAGTCGCCGCCCGCCACCTTGCGCGCTGCCGTTGAGAGTTCTTTGATAGGTCGAGTGAAGTGCCACACAAAGATTCCGGTAATCAAGGTCGTCACAAACAAAACCGCGAGCGTATAGTTCGCAGAACGCGAAGATTGTCGCTCCAAAACATTCGTGAGCGTGTGCGCTGAGTCGAGCACAACGATGATGAAGCGTCGCCCCTTGTCTGTATCCACTGGAACATAGAAAGCGCCAGCCTCGCTAAAATCAACGTTATTCGACGGCGGAATCCAGGATGGAAGTTTTTCCTGCTCATTTGTAAGCTGGACTACGCCTCGCAGCGGCAACAATTGAATGTCTTTGAATTGAACGTAGCGCGTGGTTTTGTCTTCACGTTCGCGCGGATTGAACTCCGGAATGACGCTGTCGAGGACGTTTCCGTCGTCGTCGACGACGAGGATGTTCTTGACGCGAACGTTTTTATCTTTCAGTAGCGGTTCCTGAAGCCCTCCGCTTAACTCGTCGAGGTATTGCTTGCCTTGCAAGCTTTCCATCCCGAGAGCGATGCCCGTCATGATCGCCTGCTCCTGCTCGACTATCATGCGCGCGTTGGCGCGGACCTGGCGAAGATTGAAGTAGTACTGGATGCCGAGTGTGAGACCGAGCATCAACGCCAGTAGTAACAACAGGCGAGCTCGGAAGCTTTGTATCTGGGCTGCAAACTTCATGCGAAAACTAAGAGGAGTGTTTCGGCATCTGACGTTGCGTTCTGGTAAACGCGGCGCATTGCATGTTTATCTTTATTTTAACGTCTGTCAAAAAATCGCCGCTTCGGCCGAACGAAATGGAACCAGGACCCGAAGCAAGCACGTACTGTTCCAGTGAAATATGTATAATCGATTACTTTTTGATTGCCTCCAAGTAGCTGTTGATGTTATATTTGCGGCGGTCTCAAATCAATGTCCCCAGAGACCGCCAGTTAGGGAAACTCTTCCCGCCCTCAAGTTGCAGCAGAAGGTTTGATCGAAGATACGAAAAGAGGCGTTTTTTTGATAAGGCTGGGTGTTGCAAGCAGGTGTTCGAGATTTTCAGGAACGCGGCAGATAGGTTCGTTCCTGCTCACCGTTAGGTGAGTCTATCCCTGAAAAGAGAGGTACCAAGGCCTGATGACTCTGAATTTCTATTCCCCTAAGTCACGCCGGCTCGTTTTTATTCTATTTGTTCTAATTTCTCTAGTTTTTTCCGGTACAGCATTCGGGAAGAAGAAACACTCCTCGGGCCGAAGCGCCCGCAGTTCAAAAAGCAGAAAAGCCTCGGCTCGGGCGACCCGCTCGTCACGCCGAGGTGGACGACAGGTCGCACGAGCTTCACGGCGCGGTCGAGGTAGTGCTCGACTTTCAGCGCGCGAGGTTCGCCGTTCGCGAGCGCAGGTAGCGCGCGAGCAGGCTTCAGCAGTAAAAGCGCTCGAGCGAAGGTTGCGGCGGCCGCTTACGAAGCGTGAGCGTGCTGCGGAGTTGCGTCGCGTTGCTGGTCGTAATCGACGCGCGTTACTCGAAGCTCGCCGTCGTGCCGAGGCCGCACGCCGTGCTGCGATCGCGCGACAGATAGCCATCGATAACGCGATGCGCAACGAGGTTGCGACGTTTATCGGCAAAGACGATGTGAGTGGTGAAGATCCGGAAGTGCGGCGAGTTGCGATTAATGCGCTTGGTCATCACGCCGGTACGGTTGTCGTCATGGATCCGATGACGGGGCGTGTCTATTCCATTGTCAATCAGGAATGGGCACTGCGTCGCGGATTTAAACCATGCTCGACGATCAAGCTCGTCACCGGCGTGGCAGGACTTTCCGAGAACGCGATTCCGCAGGTCGATACAGTCGGCGACGGCTATCGAATCGATTTAACTTCTGCGTTGGCCCACTCTGACAATCCGTTCTTTCAAACTGTTGGCACCAGGATCGGTTCGGAAAAGATGGTCAGCTACGCTCGCGAGCTCGGACTCGGTGAGAAGACGGGAATCAACGTGCCGTTTGAGTTCGCAGGCAAGTTACCTGAAATCAAAATTGGCCAAGTTGAAAGACGAATCTTCTCTCACGCTGACGGCTTTGAAGTGACGCCGCTCCAACTCGGCACACTCGTATCTGCGATGGCTAATGGTGGCAGATTGTTAGTGCCGCAGATCCCGCACAGTGTTAAAGAAACGAACAAGATGAGCGTGAAAGTGCGACGCCAGTTGCCCATCACGACGGATGTTTGGCAGCGCATGGTCCCGGGAATGGTCGGCGCCGTTAACTACGGCTCGGGCCGCAAAGCTTATGACCCAACTCAGACAGTCGCCGGCAAGACGGGTACTTGCATCGGTCAGAACGGCTGGGTTGGTTTATTCACCTCTTATGCTCCGCTCGCAAATCCGCGCTTAGCTGTGGTGGTAATCGCGGAGGGAACTGACGGTCGCCGTCACTTCCCGGCAGCAGTGGCTGGAGAGATTTATCGTCAACTAAATCATCGCTTCGGAACCGCGATCAACCTCCAGGTTGCATCGACGCTCGACGATGAAGAGAAAGAAGTGGCCGATCAGGAAGCTGCTGCAGATGCAGAAGCGGGCGATACCACTGAAACCAATGGCGCAGAAACAACTCAGTCAACTACGGCAACGGCGCCTCCCGTAAATTCAACGCCAGTTGCCCCAACTAGTAAAACGAACACACCGGAACCATCAAGTAAGGTTAAGCGTGTGCTCATGCCGCTTGAAAAGAAACCCGTTGAGGCTCCGAAGAGCACATCATCTCAGGCTCCCGCGACGACTGCGCCCGCTGAACAACGACCGCGGCGCATAAATCCCTGACACCCTTATCATCCCTTGCTCGATTCGCGCCGGAGTTTGTCGCTCCGGCGCAATTTTTTTCTAACCTTTTTCTAGTCTTGGCTCTCAACTGCTTGACACATTTAATACAGTTGCAGGAATATTGCGGGGCTTTATTTACCCAGGTTCATCGCACCCGAGTGTGCGTCCCCTTGTATCCAAAGATCGGCAACCGGTCTTTGTATCAATCGCATCCTAAAATTTCCCCGTGGCGACCGAAAAAGGGCAGGGCCCTTGGCGCGACTGACTGAAAATGATTTTTGGAGGTTCGGAACAACTAATGAATAAGCTGATAACGTTTCTAGGTATTTGCTCTACAGTCGCGATACTTGCTCTGCCTGCCGCAGCGCACACTGCAATCGCGCAAGACCAATGCTCGGTTGAAGGCAAGAACGCGCTATACAAAACTTTCACCGATAATTTCAAGACGGCACAGGACAAAGCCTACGACGCTGCCAAAAAATACCTCGCTTGTCCTGCGGAGAACGCTGACGAAGGTCAGCAAAAGATCATCGCCTACTTGAAAAACTTTGTAACCAAATACGAGGCCGCCGACAAAAAGAGTCAATTCCGCATTAAGCTTTATAACGAGAAGAAGTATCCCGAAGCCTACGCGCTCGGAAAAGAGCTCCTGGCTGCTGAGCCTGACAACCTGAAAGTGCTAGTAGACCTCGGCGCAAACGGATACCTCGTGATTCCATTAAATAATCCGTCCTTGAATGCTGAAGCGCTCGACTATGCCAAGCGAGCGTTGCAACAGCTCGAAGCAGGAAAGACTATCGACGACTGGCAGCCGCTCGCGGGCAAGGACGTCGCCGTTGCTTATCTCAACTACACCATCGGCGCATTGTCACTGGAAAAGGATCCGGCAGGTGCTCTTAAGAACCTGATCAAAGCTGCACAGTTTGAAACGCCTTTGAAGAAGTCGCCGTACACCTATGCGTACATTGCCGGCGCATATGAAACGGGTCCATACAAAGTCCAGTCAGAGGACTACAAGGCCAAATACCCGGGTAAGGACGAAACTCCGGAAAGCAAACTGGCGCTCGCCAATATCAACCAGATTGTCGATCGTATGATTGACGGATATGCCCGTGCGGTTGCGCTCGCTGCTAACGATTCCAATTTCGCTCAGCCGAAAATAGTTTGGAATGAGAGCCTGACTACCTGGTACAAGTATCGCAATAACAACGCCACGACCGGGATGGACCAACTGGTAGCGGGCATTCTGTCGAAGCCACTGCCACCGGAGCCGACGCCGATTACTGTGCTGCCTGCTTCCACTCCGGCTGCAACGCCGGCCAACAATACGGGAACACCTGGTAACGGCACAGCTTCAGCCGCGAACACCGGAACGACATTGCCGGCAGCATCGAGTGGTACCAATACTGGCGGCAAGACCGCGACGACGACTCCGGCCGCAACCAAGCCGAACGGAACCAAGTCAGCTAAACCACGACGTAACCATCAGTAATCCAAAGAGCATTCGTCTCCTTTTCAGCGCCGGAAGCTTTTTAGACAAGCTTCCGGCGTTTGCTTATAATTCGGTGCGTTTTGAAAAATCCCGAAACGATTCCTGATCTGGATCTCCTCGAAACGGTCCTCGCTTACAACTTCAAAGATCGTGCTTTGCTCGAACGCGCCATCACGCACCGTTCGTGGGCACACGAGAAGGTAGCGCCGGGTGATGAGCGCCAGGCACGCAAACTCCACAACGAGTCCCTCGAGTTTCTCGGCGATTCGGTGCTGGGATTGATCGTGTCTAATTATCTCTGTAACTCGTATCCCGGAGGCACTGAAGGGGAACTCTCGCGCATGAAGCATCGTTTGGTCAGTGCGCCGACGCTGGCCACGGCTTCGCAGGGATTGAACCTCGGAGACTTCCTGCGTTTCGGGCGCGGTGAAGAAAAGAGTGGCGGGCGCCAGAAGAATGCTTTGCTGGCAGACGTGTTTGAGGCGATAACCGGCGCGATCTTCCTCGACGGCGGTCTCAAAGCGGCGACTGATTTTGTTTGTCATGCGCTGCGGGATGAGTTGGAGGGCGCCGATCCGCTGAGCGCGGCCAAGTCGGATTACAAAACTATGCTTCAGGAGCGACTCCAGGCTGCGCGACGGCCCGCTCCTCGATACGCAGTAATCGAAACCCTGGGTCCGCCGCATCAACGTATTTTCCACGTCGAGGTTTCCTGGGATGGCGGCAGTATTCAGGGCGAAGGCCATTCCATCAAGGCCGCTGAAGCCGCAGCCGCCCGGGCCGCACTCGAGGGAATGAAGTTGGACGAATCGGAAAACGGTGCCGAGTCACCGGATGATCTATGCAGTTCAACTTGACCAACGATAAGTAAGGTCTCTAGGATGTTTTTAATGGCGAGCAACCGTACCACTGAAAAAACGAGAACTACCGACGCGGAGACCTCTACCGAAGCAAAACCTTTTTCTTTCTCACGACTATTCAACCGAAACGGTCATGAAAAGAAGACGCTGCCCCCGGCCAAGCCGCAGGGGCCGCCCAAGAGTGTCTGGCGCGAGTATTTTGAATCGGCAGTGGTGACGGTGATTATGGCACTGTTTGGCATGACCTTCATCGTGCAGGCAGTGAAGGTGCCAACCGGCTCGATGCAGAACACGATCACGATCGGCGATCATCTGCTCGTCAACAAGTTTATTTTTGCGCCCGGTAAGTCGCTGCCGTTTCTGCCGCAACGCGAGATCAAACGCGGCGACATCATCGTCTTCAAGTATCCCGGCAATCCTTACGATCCGAAGCGCGACGACAGACCCGACAACCGGCCCATCTTCACCAACTACGTAAAGCGTGTGATTGGTGTGCCTGGCGATCATATTCAAATCAAGGGCAACAACGTGATCGTCAACAATCAGGTTGTTCCCGAGCATCACATCGCGGCGAGAGAGAATAATCAGAAAGCGCCGCTTGAGATTGTAGAAGATCCACCACGCAAGGCCGGCGAGCTCTACGATGTTTATTACAAGCCGGGTTCGGAAGACGACGACGCTTATTACGACGTCTTCCAGGGTAAGGACGAGATCGTCGTGCCGCCTGAGAGTTACTTTGTCATGGGCGACAATCGCAACAACAGCGAAGACAGTCGTTACTGGGGATTCGTGCCGCGCGACCTCGTCATTGGTCGCGCGATGTTTGTTTACTGGTCCTACGATGAAAGCGCGCCCGATACCGGATTGACTCCCATCGGCAACTTCCTGCTAAACACGCGCTGGAGCCGCACGGGCACGCTGGTTAAGTAATTTTGAACCTCAAACGCCTCGCAAAGCGGATCAAAGAGGATCGGATCTTTGGCCGTGCTGCCCAACTCTCTTATTACTTTCTGCTTGCACTCTTTCCCCTTCTTCTTTTCCTGATCAATATTCTCGGCTACCTGGCCCAGGAAGGAACTCTGTTCCGCGACAGGTTACTCCTTTACCTCGCCGCACTGATGCCGGGCAGTGCTTTCGCCTTAGTGCGCGCGACAGTCGATGAGATCGGTGTTTCCAGTGGCACCGGGAAACTGTCGTTTGGTTTACTCGCAGCGTTGTGGGCCGCGTCAAATGGAATGGGCGCGATCAGCGACACGCTCAACACGGCCTACAACGTCAAAGAGACGCGGCGGTGGTGGAGAGTGCGACTCATCTCTGTTTGTTTGACGATCGCTCTCGCTATCTTGATCCTGGCGGCGCTGGCAATTGTTTTGGTCGGCGGCACTATCGGTGAGGCACTCACAGCACGTTTTGGATTAGGCAGTGTCTTCACGACGGTTTGGACGATCATTCAGTGGCCCATCGCGCTCGTCTTCGTTCTGACGACATTTAACCTGATCTACAACTTCGCGCCGAACATTTCTCCGCAGGCGCGACGATGGATTACACCAGGAGCATTTGTCGGCGTGGCTCTGTGGTTGATCGTGTCGTTCGGCTTTCGTCTCTACCTTGGCTACTTTGATTCGTACAGCGTAACTTATGGATCGCTCGGCGCGTTGATCGTGCTGATGCTTTGGTTCTACCTCAGTGGTGTTGCTATTCTGATTGGCGGTGAAGTGAACTGTGAGTATCAGAGTCAGCCACAAAAAGGCACATAAGGCACACAAATAAAAATGACTGGTCGTAAGCTTTGTGTATGGATGTTGGTACTGCTGATCGTGGCAGGCGATGTCTCTGCGCAGCGGAAGACTAAGAAGAAGCCCGCGTCTAAAGCGGCGCCGCAGAGTGAATTAACAAAGCTGCGCGAGGAATTCGTCAAAGCTACTAACGAATACAAAGCGAGTCTGGAGAAGCTGCTTGCGATTTACGAAGCGAACGTTAAAAAAGCGGAAGAGAAAGTCACGGTGTCGAAGAAACTTCTCGCGGAAGGTTTGATCGCGAGAACTCAAGTCGAAGATGCAGAGCACACGCTCGCACTCGAGCAACAAAAAGTCGAAGAAACTCGTCGCCAGATGACCAACGCCGACGCGCAGATCGCCGGCGTGCTCGTAGAAACGGCAGCCGACGATGCGATCGCGAAGAACCTCCGCCTCGCCAGGCAAACCTTGATTCGAACTTCTGCTTTCACGCGTTACACCGGCTCCGGCGGCTGGAACCTCAGCGAGGCCGGGAAGATTCAACGATTCTTTTCAGACACGTTCCATAAGCAGCTTCCCATCGCCGTCTTTGGACAGGGAGCGATTCACGATCGCTGGCGTTTGGACCATCGCAACGCAATGGATATTCAACTTCATCCTGACGGTGTCGAAGGTCGCGCCCTGCTCGACTTTCTACAAAGGAACGGGATTCCCTATTCGGCGTTCCGTTCCGCGATTCCCGGCACGGCAACCGGGCCACACATTCACATCGGTAGACCATCACACCGCTACTGAGTCGATCGAAACTATGAAAGCCTTCTTCGTCTTCCTGACCATTCTGTTGTTGACCGTCACCACCCAAGCTCAAATGACTCTCACCGAAAAACAGGCATCACACTTCGCGGCGCTCGCGCTGAAATGTGTGAGTCGCGAGTTTCCGAATAAGCCCGAGCACGTCATCAACAACGCGAGCGAGGTTAAAGGGCCGAAGGTTTTGCATCCGGCTTTCTACGGTTGTTACGACTGGCACTCGTCGGTGCACGGTCACTGGATGCTTGTGCGCCTGTTAAAAACGTTTCCGAATCTGCCGGAGTCGACGCAGATACGTGAGGCGTTGAACGCGAATCTGACGGCGGAGAATGTTCAGCAGGAAGTTGCTTACATGAAGCAGCCGAATCGCCAATCGTTCGAACGTACTTACGGTTGGGCGTGGGCGTTGAAGCTCGCGGAGGAGCTGCATTCGTGGAACGATGCAGATGGAAAGCGATGGGCCGAGAACCTGCAACCCCTTGCTGAGACGTTGAGCAACTCGTATCGAACGTTTCTTCCGAAGCAGACTTATCCGATCAGGACCGGTGTACATCCCAACACAGCGTTTGGACTTGCATTCGCACTCGACTACGCGAAGACGGTTGGTGACAGTCAGTTGGAATCGTTGCTCGACGAACGTAGCCGGACTTATTTCGCGGGTGATGCGGATTATCCGGGTGCGTGGGAGCCGGGCGGTGAAGATTTCTTTTCGGCGGCGCTGATGGAGGCTGACTTGATGCGGCGTGTGATGAAGCCGCGTGAGTTTGCGACCTGGTTTCACCGGTTCTTGCCAGGAGTTGCGAAAGGTAATCCCGCGGCGTTGTTGCAGCCTGCTATCGTTACGGACCGGACGGATCCGAAGCTCGTGCATCTCGATGGTCTGAATCTCAGTCGTGCGTGGTGTATGCGAAGTATCGCGCGGGCGCTGCCTGAGACCGACGCGGCGCGCAAGGTCCTTTCCATTTCCGCGGACAAACACGCGTCCGCCGCCCTCGCTCACGTCGCCAGCGGCGATTATGCCGGCGAGCACTGGCTCGCGTCATTCGCAGTGTTCCTGCTGTCCAACGAGTAGGTCGCGCAAGTCTCGAAAACTTCATCGTTCCTTTATCGGGTTAGGCAACTGTGGGCGCCAGGTTAAGGTCTAAAGGCTTGCAGTCCAACCTCGTCTCCCGATCTCAAACCCAAGGACCCGGCTATGAAAACCATCATCCTTTCCATCTCAGCCTTTGCTTTCCTGCTATTCAACGCGGTCGCACAACAATCCGACTATTCCCAACTGCGTAACGACGCGGAGACGCAATACGCCCAGGGCTCGTACGCGCGCGCCAACGAACTCTATTCCAAGGTCGACAAGAGCAAGCTCAGCGCGGCCGAAGTTCGTTGGGTTGAGTTTCGCCTTGCTGATACGTCCTGGCGTGCTCAAGCCGGAACTCAAACTTCCGACACAACGCGCTTCGAACAAGCTCAGAAACAACTCGAAGAGCTGATCCGTGTCGCAGACAAAGAGCACGACATCATCTGGGCCGAAGCTCACGAATCACTGGGCGACTTCTTCTGGCGGAGGGGCCAGATGAACTGGGGCATGGCATGGTCCCACTACCAACCGGCACTTGACTGGTGGGCAGGACAACGCGACATCGAGCGAGCGCGCGATCGTTATCTCAAGATCGTCTTCAAAGCCGCCGAACCACGAAACGCCGACGAGTATTACTTCTACACTTACTACGGCAATTACATTCCTCTCGACATACTCGAAAACGCACTCAAGATCAGCACCTCGGCCAACGAAAAATCGCATCTCAACTTTTTACTGGCGATGACGATGCGCTATGCCGGCGGCGACTACTACGCACGTTATCGCGTGCCCGACGAATTCGAAGAGGCACTCAAAGCCGGCAAGCAATCGCCCTGGTACGACGATGCGCTCTTCTACTACGCGGAGTGGATGAACAACTCCGGCACGATTCAACAGCTTGAAGATGGCCAGTTGCAGGAACGCCCGGACTACGTAAAAGCGTTGGAGCTGTATCGCCGTTTGCTGCGCGAGTTCACCAAAGGCGAGACTCGTTATTACGATCAAGCCCGAGACCAGATCAAAACGATTACCGAGCCGACACTCTCCGTTGCGGTCTCGAATATTTTTCTACCTGACTCAGAGATCCAGTTCACACTTAACTCACGCAACATTCGCCGCGTGGACTTCAATCTCTACAAATTCGACATGACTCGAGACGTGCGTTTCATCAAGGAGGAAGACCTCGAGGAAGGTGACGGCGAGTCGGCGCCGTGGGTCCAGAGAATTCCGACCGCAGGTCGTGCTCCCGTCAAGTCGTGGTCCAAAGACTTAAAAGATGAGCCTGCTCACGAACAGTTCAGCGAACAGACACGCATCCAGGGCAAGTTACCCGTTGGTGCTTACCTGCTCGAAGCGCGCAGCGGTTCACTTTCAGCGCGCGACATGATTCTCGTCTCGGATACGACGCTGATACTTAAATCGGCAGGCAGTCAGGCGCTCGTCTTTTTCACTGATGCAATGTCAGGCGCGCCGATCGCGAATGCGTCGGTTGCGCTTTGGGAAAGTTTCTACGTGAACGATAGGATGCGCTGGCGTCGCCTGCGTCAAACCACCGACACTGATGGACTCGCTCGCTTTGCCTTAAGAACAAACTCCGCAGATCACACACTCTTCGCTACGGCGGCGAGCAACGACCGGCAGTCGTTTGCTTCAGGCTATTCCTCGCGTTATTCCGAAAACGATGGCTGGCGCATTTATGCGTTCACCGATCGCCCAGCTTATCGTCCGAAGGAAACGATGCAGTGGAAGTTCATCGCGCGGCAATCGAAAAACGGCGCCTACTCAACTCCTGCGCACGCAGTTGTTGAGTATCAGATCAACGATCCGCGCGGCACTAAACTCACTGAAGGGACGTCAACGCTGAACGAGTTTGGCAGCGCCTGGGGTTCGCTCGAACTCGGCGACCAGTTGCCGCTTGGTGAATACACCGTTTACTTCTGGGATCAGGGACGCAAGAACAGCATCGGCAATGCGAAGCTCTTTCGACTCGAGGAGTACAAGCTGCCTGAGTTCAAAGTTCAGGTGAAGACTCCCGAAGAGGCGGGCAAAAAGAAAGCGTTTCGTCTCGGCGAGAAAGTCGAAGTCGAGATTCAGGCCGATTACTACTTTGGTGGACCAGTCAGCAGCGCTTCCGTCGAGGCGATCGTTTACCAACTTCCGTTTTATCACCACTGGTACCCACATCGCGATTACGCCTGGTACTACGACGACTTCGAACAGCAGCGTTACAACTACTACGGCCGCGGTCAGGGAACTGTGGTTAAGCGCGAAACGATCAAGACAGACGCAAATGGAAAAGCGAAACTGACGTTCGACACGCCGCGCGAGAATTACAATCAGGACTACGAGTATCGCGTCGAAGCGCGCGTGGTCGATTCATCGCGCCGCGAGATCATCGCCAGCGATAGCGTACGTGTTACGCGCCAGCGTTATTACGTCTATCCGCGTCCGGAAAGAAATATCTACCGCCCGAAGGAAAAAGTCAGTGTTGACATTAAGGCCCTCGACGCCAACGAGCAGCCGATCCAGACGGAAGGCACGGTAAAAGTCACACGCGATTACTGGTGGGAAGTTTGGATCGATCCGCGCGGTCGCGAAGTGCAGGGCGAAGAGCTGCGCCAACTGCGAGAGCGTTCAGCGCAGTTTCCGCCGTTGCCAGTGAAAGGACAACGGCCCTGGCGTTTGAAGTTTCTTGGTTATCAGCACGACGACGTGCTCACGCAGACAGTCAAAACTGATAACGAAGGAGCGGTCCAATTCACTTTCACTCCGGAGCGCGAAGGTTATTATCGCGTCGCCTGGCAGAGCAGCCAGGGCGTAGATCCGAAGCGCGATCGCTTCCTGCCGCCGGTCAAAGCTCAAACGAACGTTTTTGTTGCCACTAACGCGACGACTGATTTGCGATACCGTCCCGACGGTCTCGAGATCGTCGTTGACAAGGATACTTTCCGCGCCGGGCAGACGACCCCCGTAATGATCACAGTACCGACGAATGATCGTTACGTACTCTTCAGCGTCGAAGGTGAAGATCTATTTAGTTATAAGGTGGTCCACGTCGAAGGCACTACCAAACTGATCGAGTTGCCGATCGAGGAGAAGTATGTTCCGAACATTTTTCTCAGTGCGGTAATGGTCAGTGATGCGAATTGGTATTCCGATACAAAGCAGGTGGTGGTGCCGCCGGTTGAACGATTTCTCTCCGTCGCAGTCAAAGCTGATCGCGAGCAATACAAGCCGCACGACGAAGGAACGCTTGCAATCAGTGCGAAGGACGCTAATGGTCGTCCGGTGTCAGCGGAGATCGCGTTGGGATTGATCGATGAGTCAGTGCAGTACATTCAGCAGGACTATGCCGGCGACCCGCGGCAGTTTTATTACGGACGAAAACGGTCGCATGGTGTGCGAACGCAGAGCACGTTGGATCAAAAGGCCTTTGCGCAGCTAGTTGAAGTTGCACCAGGGCAGTTGCGCGATCGGAAAGAGCTGGCGGACAACGAAGACGAGCTACGCGTTTCGGAAAGGGGACAACAACAGATCAGTTTCAACGGCGGCGTAAGCGGTGTCGGCGGAAAACTCTATGACATGGATGCCGTAAGAAGGAAAGATGTGAGAGGACTCGCTACGTTAGCGCCAGGGGCTGCAGCAGCGGAGTATGGCAGAAACG
>DATEWS010000101.1:0-6974 GCA_035257785.1 Pyrinomonadaceae bacterium | reverse complement strand
CAGGGTGAAGTGCAATTCGACAACGTGTCTTTTGAGTACAACTCAGGAGTCCCGGTGCTTAAGAATGTTTCTTTCACGGCGCCGGCCGGTTCGACCACGGCCCTGGTTGGTTCCAGTGGTTCCGGCAAAAGCACGCTCATCAGTCTCGCGATGAATTTCAATCAACCGCTTTCAGGAAAAATCAAAATTGACGGCAAAGACCTTCACAGTCTACGGCTCCGCGATTTTCGTTCTTACCTGGGCGTTGTGATGCAGGACAACTTCCTGTTCGACGGGACGATTGCGGAAAACATTTCCTTTTCGAACCCGCACGCGACAATTGACGAGATCAGGGAAGTGAGCCGCATCGCTCATTGTGAAGAGTTCATCGAACAGTTTGAGAAGAAATACGACACGGTTGTAGGTGAGCGCGGAGTGAAGCTGTCAGGTGGTCAACGCCAACGGATCGCTATCGCGCGCGCGATCCTGGCCGATCCGAAGTTGCTGATTCTCGATGAAGCAACTTCGAGTCTCGATAGTGAGAGTGAGGCGATGATCCAGGATGGATTACGAACATTGAGGCGAGGTCGAACAACGTTCGTGATCGCGCACCGGCTCTCGACGATTCGCAGCGCCGACCAGATTCTTGTTCTGGAGGGCGGCGAGATCGTCGAGCGTGGCACGCATGAAGATTTACTAACGGCTGATGGTCGTTATCGACAACTCTACGACAAGCAGTACAACTTCGAACGCAATCAATTTATCAATCCCGGCGAAGACTTCACCCCCGATCCGCAACGTGCAATCAGCGGCCGCACCTCATCCGTTCTTTGACTACTTCAGCGGCAGCCAGAAGTCGCGTGGATAAAGTCGGAAGAGCTGCGTGTCGGGACCCTCGACGGATTTCAAGTAGGCTTCGTACGCAGTCATTTGCTTTTCTGGTCCAATCACGAAAAAGTTGTGGCCGGCGATGTCTTTGCCCTTCATTCCATAGCCCGGAAAGATAAGCTCAAAGACAGTATCTTTGCGTCGATAGAGCTCTGCTGAGAGATCCGGAATCTTTTTCGCATCCAAAATCGCGCGGCGGAAACGCGTCACCACTTCCGGTGTGACTCCATCAGCCATGTTTGACGCCATCGCTTCACCACGAGCCTCGTATGGCGCCGAGGCGCGCGAACTAAATGTGAGCGCGATCACATACTCAGCCAGCGGATCACTCATCGGCCGCTTAACTTCACCGATCGCGAAACGTAACGTTTGCGGTAGTTCAGGTGTGCGCTCAGCGTAGTAACTGATCAATCCCGAAGCGGGACTACTCGCGATACCGTTACTGTAAGCCAGGCCGGCGCCAATCGTTTTATTGAAAACTGAATGCGCGCCGCCGCCGGAATAAAGTTTCGAAGCGAGAAAGTTCAGAATAGCGTCGCGACTCGTGTCGTCATACGTAACGAACGCGGCGCTGTTCAGCATCACTCCGCCTGACATGTTTGGCGCCATCAAGCCCACGTAAACCGGCGCCTTTGCGTCCGCCCGACGTGCCGCCAACCGCGCTTCGATCAACCGCTCGTTGCCATACTTTGCTTTAACGAAATTGCCATTGTCGAAACCGGCAAGCACAGATTTGTAGGCTGGCTCCAGTTTTTGTTTTAGCGCGAGCGAGCCTATGTAGAACATCCGCGTGTTGTGCGAATTTACGATCCGGCGACGCACGTTTTCGAGGTCCGCGAGAGTCTTTTCCGGCGTTTGCGCCAGGTCCCGGCGCATTTCGTTGCACAGGTAACTCCAATCAGAAGCGAGCGTTGAATCGGGAAAATCGCCGAGCGTTTGCGACAGATCCGTTGCGGCATCGACCGCGAGAGCCTTCGCCGTCGGCGGTAGTTTATCCATTTCGTCGACGAACGATTTCAGACTTGGTGATACACTCTGGCTCTTGTCTCCACCCATCGCACCGAGCATCGCCTTCAGTTCATCACGCGTGCCTTTTGCTGTTGCGAGACTGGAAAGAAACGCGTCAATTGCCTTGCTGTTTTCTTCATCGCCAGCACTCTTCAGCATCCAGCGAAGCCGCTGGACATTGTGAGCCTGAGTCAGGAAGGAAAACGCTGAAAGAAAAAGCGGATTGTCCTGATAGCGATACGCCTCCGCGGGATTGCCGACCCAGGACTCTTCTTGTCCCTGCATGCGCCGTCGTAATCCGCTCAGTTGCTGATCGACTACATCACGAATGCGTGGCAGATTTTCTTTACGCCAGTTTGGACTACTTAGAACCAGATTCATCCACGCCACAGCGCGTTCAGATTCCGCCGCATCGTTACCCGCGCCACGCACGGTTAATTCATATCGTTGCGTTACCGGTGAACCCGTAAACGCAACCTGAAGGCTAAGAATCTCCTTACGAATCATTTCGGACATGTCCTCGTAAGTGATTGCCTTGCCGTCTTTGATCACGCCGACGCCGCGAAGCAGATCGGGAAGAGACGAAACGTAGACGAGATCTTTTTCCGGAACCGCGTATAGTCCCAACACAATGCCTGTCGTTGCGCCAGTCATGTTGTCGAAACGTGCAACTCCGAGTTTCACATTCCCGACAGACGTTTCGGTGTAATCAATCTGATCGTCATTTGTCAGCGGCGGATTTTCGATGAACTTTGCATCGCCGGTCCTGGCGAGTTTCTCGAGCTCAGCGGTGGTCGCGTCGTAATCAGCTTTGTAGCGTTTGATAGCTTCCTGACCGTCGGTCACGTTGTATTTCTTCTTAAGCTCATCGGTTTGCGCGTCGGCCCGTGCTTTTCGTTCGGCCTGATCCTGCTGAATGAGTTGCGGATTTGCGTGGGCCACCGCGACGTAGGGTTTTGTGTCAGCAAATTTCCATTTGGCCAGATAATCACGCCAGAAATTCTTACCACTCGCAAGCAAACTCTCCGCTTGTTCGACCTGGGGTTTCATCGTAACTGACTTTCGGAAATCGCTCTCCTCATTCAGATGTCTTGTTTGCCATATCCAACCGTACCCATTACTGCCGTTGCGGAAACCGAACCCGGGCGGTGTGTTCACAAACTTGGAGAGATCGCGGCGATAAGCCGTCAAAGCGTTGCGGAAGCGATCGTTGAACTCCTTTAACTCGGGCGAACCATCCTTGAATGCCGCAATACGAGCAAATTCCTCCATGATCTTTTCGCGAATTAGGGTGGCTTTCTCTGCGTTGAGATTTGTCGCCGGCACGTCGGATAGACCGATGTAAACGGGAGTCCCAGGTGAATCGTCAGCGTAGCTGTACACACCTTTCGCGCCCGTATCGAGCTCACGTGTCTTGCTGTCGATAAACTTCTTGTAGAGATTCGTATTTGCGTCGCCCGCAAAGACGGATAGAAAGTTATCGAGTAGAACTTTTTCGGTTAAGCTGAGTTTGAGCGTTGCCGGATAGCTGAAGAGTATGGGCGATGGCTGTTCGGAGTTTTGGTTCGGATATTCGATGACGCGAATTGTTCCTGGTTCCGCCGACTTGGGAACCGGAAGCTTTTCAAAACTCATGTAGTCGCGCTTTGCACTGACCGGCTCGGCTTTGTTGAACATCGCATCGAGACGTGTCAGCACAATGTCAGGGGTCATGTCTTTCGGCACGGACACGATCGCGCCCATGTTTCCGAGGTGATAGTTAGCATCGTGATAACGCTTGATGTCTTCGGCTGTCATTTTCCGAATGCCCTCGGGTGCGCCGCCGGCGTTGAACGACAGCGGATGCGCCGGGCCATAAATCAGCCGCTGTGAATTGTCATAGAGTCGCCAATTGGGGTTGTTCATCGAGCTGGTCATCTCATTGTAGACCGAGCCTTTTTCTTCGAGCCGGAGTGACTTGTCAGGGTTTTCAGTAACGCCCCAATTGCGTACCTCGCGGCGCACTTCCTCTTCGGTGTAGTCAGGATGCAGTAATACCGTCATGTATTCATTGAACACAGCGTAGAACGACTCGGCTCCTCCGGCTGTATTGAACTGGTAGTCAGTGAAGGTTTGATAAGTCGAAGCGTTCGATTGCGTCAGCGACATGTTTTGCAGAACGTTGATATTTCGGCCTTTGTTACCCTTGCCGATCAGAAGGTGCTCCTGCGTGTGCGGCTCACCCATATCAGAAACTGTAAATGTGTTGGTGTAAATGAAGGCCTGCGGGACGGATTGGATCTGAAGCAGGTCAAGTGTAAATCCTGTTCGCAAATGTACGAACCGGCCGCCGAATGGTTTGTCCGTGGCGTCAAGATAAATGGCGTCGGTACGAAAACCATGAACGGTCTGTCCTTTGGTGAAAGCCGCGTATGGGTTCGGATCGCTGGTCTGAGCAAGTGTCCGAGGTAACTGTGTGGCGGCAAGAGCGAACAGTAAAAGAGCACACAACGAACTTCGATATTGCAACTTCATCATCATCTCCGATTTGTAAGGGATGGCTACCTGAGCAACTTTAGGGTGACCTCTGGGCGGTCGCCGCTATGATTAGCCTCGTGCAAATCATAACTTATGTTGTTTTAATTAGGCGGACGTTTTTTCTGATTCTGATCTTTATACGATTAAATGGATACCATCTCTTCACGAATGTATTAATCTGATGAGCACGTCCATCACGTCAGAAACGAAACCGCGGTTAGTGCCACTTCAGTGCGTCAACTGTAACGCGCCGCTTGTAGTGATCGATGCACCGTCGATCGTCTGTCGTTTTTGTAACGCCATCAATGTCGTGCCGGAGATCTATCGTGAAGAGCTTCGGCTCACGCGCGAGCTGGATTCAGCAACCCGTCAAGCTGCTGCGCAGTGGTTGCGACTCGCGAGCATCAAGGTGCCACGCTCGTTGTTGATCTGTGCCGCGAGTGCGCCTTTCGTGTTACTGACTGGTGGTCTCGCGATTCTTCTGATCGCTGCGCTGTTGCGAGTGGTGAGTGTTCATGCACTTCCAGGTTTGTTGGCGTCCGTTTGGCTAATACTGGTTCCCGCGCAACTGCTCGCTGCAAGCGTCGCGATGAAAAATATTCTTGTGAGTGGTGCGGCGAATGTCGGTGTAGCGTTCGCAGCATCGCCGCCTTCGGCTCCCGGCGAGCCGCCGAATTGTCGTCAGTGTGGTGCGCCACTCTCCGTTGGACCAGATGATGTTGTAGTGCGTTGCGTTTACTGCGAAGCCGAAAGCATTGTGCAACTCGACAAGCTCGCGATGGAAACTTTGCGGACGCGAGTCGGGTCGGCCCAGGCGAGCCTCGCGCAAGCAATGAGTGCGCTTACCAAACACGCCAGGCTCGCCAGCCTTGAGACACGCGGACGCACGTACGTGATTGCCGGCCTGCTGGTATTGCCGCTCATCTGGTCGTTCGTCCAATCGTGGAATTCGAGTTACTGGTCACTGCTTATCGCGCTCGATGTGTTTGTGCTGACGATGTGCGTGTTGTGGAGCATACGTGAAGCATTTCTTCCACCGGTCACGATCGAAGAACTCGAGACGATATTAGGAAGTTCCACCGAGAGTGATCACGACAAACCACGAACACCGGGCACGCGCGGCTGGTACGACAACGCCAACGATCGAGTGAACTTTATCGTCCCAGTTCTTGTGACGTTGATGTTCGTGGCAATTCAGATCATTGTGTTGAGAAATAGTAATAGCTGATACTTTTCGCGCGCATTCTTCGCGTTAAATATTGACATTCCGCGAAAGGACCAACACCTCATGCGAAGCATTCGTTATTTCGTGCTCACTCCATTCGTACTGCTCGTATTCGCCGTCTCAACCTTTGCACAGCAGCCGTTTAATAAGAATGAGTTTGCGGCGAGAAGAGCAAAGCTTTTCGAGAAAATTCCCGACGGCATCGCAGTGGTTTTCGCAGCCAAAGGACAGAACTATCCAATCAAGTTTCGCCAGGCGCCCGATTTTTATTATCTTACAGGGATCGAGGAACCCGGCGCGGTGCTGGTCATGAGTGGACCAGGCAAGAGCTCATTCCTTTATGTACCCAAACGTTCTGAGCCGCAGATTCGCGCCGAGGGTGCCGGAATCTGGCAGGTGGACAAAAGGGAAGAAGTTTACGGACTGACACGAGTACAACCGATCGAAGAGTTTCTTCCGATGTTTGCTTTTTTGGGCTCACGCGCGAAGAAGCTTTACATGATCACGGGATCGCAGGGGAATGTTCAGAATGCGCGCGAGGAGCTGGACTACTACGAAGCGCTTGAAACTTCTCAATCTGTTCTCGGAGGCCTCACTGAAGCAAAGAGGACGATTGGTTTGATTCAGCAGATGGTTCCGCAACTAACCCTACAACCTTTGAATCCATTGTTGGATGAGATGCGGTGGATCAAGTCGCCTTATGAAATCGAGTTGATTCGAAAGAGTTCCCAGATCGGCGCTGAAGGCGTGAAAGAGTCAATGAGGGGAACCCGACCAGGAATGTACGAGTATGAAATCGAAGCTGCTGCTCGGTTCGTTTATACCAAGCGCGGCGCACGCGGTGATGCTTTCCGGCCGATCGTTGCGTCGGGACCAAACACGATGACGCTGCATTACTCGGCAAATAATCGTCAGATGATGGATGGCGAGGTTGTTTATATCGATTACGGCGCCGACTACGAGTACTACACTTCCGATGTCACGCGGACGTGGCCGGTGTCAGGTCGCTTTACACCTGACCAGGAGAAGATGTACCGGTGCATTCTCGAGGCGAGAGAAGCCATCATCGCTGCGATGAAACCGGGAGTGACGGTCAATCAGTTGAAAGACGTTGCCGAAGAGGTATACAAGAAACACGGATTCGGTAAAGAGTTTCAGGCACTCGGGCGCTACATCGGTCATACGATCGGAATCTCAGTCCATGATGTTGACCCGCGTGATAACAACCGTCCACTTGAGGCGGGCGTCGTCTACAACGTAGAACCATTACTCGAGTTTCCCGATAAAAAGATTCACATGCGACTCGAAGACACAGTGCTGATTACACCAACCGGCGCGGTGAACATGACGGCAGGGG
>DATEWS010000100.1:0-8014 GCA_035257785.1 Pyrinomonadaceae bacterium | reverse complement strand
TCGCCCCTGGTAATGAAATAAAAAAAGCGCATGCAGCCCTGAAAGGGCGGAATATATTCGACAGCACCCACACATTCGTTCTTACAATCCCAAAATCCGCGGTGCTATAATTTTCGTCGTTGTACGAGAATGCGCAGAATAATCAGTAAAATTATCTTGGCGTTGGCGAGTGTCGCGATCATTTGCGCTTCCGTTGGAGCGCAGGGTGGGAACCCGCTGAGTGGGACGTCGTGGCAGTTGGTTAAGTTTCAGGGGCCGGATGAGAGAACGTTCTCGCCGGATGATAAATCGAAATACACGATCAGGTTTGGCAGCGACGGACGAGTGGTGGTGCGAGTCGATTGCAATCGTGGCAACAGCACGTGGAAAGTGACTGCCAAAGGGGAACTCAAGTTTGGATCGTGGTCACGGACAAATGCGCGGTGTGGCGCCGGATCGCTTCACGATCAGATCGTGAATGAGGGCGCGAATGTGCGAAACTTCGCGATCAAAGACGGACACCTGTTCCTATCGGGAATGGCGGAAGGCGGTTACTACGAACTGGAACCAATCAAGTGATCGTAACTCGCGAACAAGTGAACGATGCACGCGAGTTGTTGCAGCGATTTCTTAAGCCCACCCGTTTAGTGCGAGCCGAGCGAATCGGTCGCGATACAAATACTCAGATATATCTAAAACTCGAGACGGATCTGCCGACCGGATCATTCAAGCCGCGTGGCGCGATCTACGCCCTCGTGAAAAATCTTCAGCAGCGATCGATAAAAGGCGTCGTTGCTGCGAGCACCGGCAATCATGGCGCGGCAGTCGCTTACGCTGCACAACTTGCAAAGCTTCCCGCAACGATCTTCCTGCCGGAAAATCCCAACCCCATCAAACGCGCGCGTATCGTCGCACTCGGCGCGACTGTTAAGGAAGTTGAATGGAAAGCTGAGTCACTCGGAGAAGCGGCCACATCATTCGCAGAAGAACACGACTACTATTTTCTGAACGACGGCAGCGATGATTTGGTCCCTGCGGGCACCGCGACGATCGCCGCTGAAATCCTCGATGAACTACCAACGCCCGGCGTGCTGATCGTACCGATGGGTGATACTGCTTTGATCCGCGGCGTCGCAGCCGAAGCAAAGCGTCGCCATCCGGATATCAAAGTCGTCGGTGTGCAGGCCGCGCAGGCGCCGTCATACGTTCGATCCTGGCAGGAAGAACGCGTAGTCACGACGGACACCTGCGACACGATCGCCGATGGCTTAGCGACATGTGTGCCACTCGCGCCTAATGTTCGTGCGATACGTGAACTCGTCGACGAAGTATGTCTGCTATCAGAAGACGAGTTGCTTCGAGGAATACGCACACTTCTATTCGAGGAGCATATAGTCGCGGAAGCTGCGGGCGCCGCTGCAACGGCAGCATATCTTCAAAACTCGAGCGCTTATGCGGATCGCAGTGTCGTACTGTTAGTCACAGGCTCCAGTATCCCGCACGAACTGCTTCGACAAGCGGCGACCTGACACTCCTCTTGTTTTCCCATACGAGTCGATGTATAGTCCTATGGCCAAGCCATAGGAGAACGACTCAGTGTCAACGAAGACTGAAATCTGGCAGGGGACTCTGGCCCTAATGATCCTCAAAACGCTCGACACGCTCGGGCCGCTGCATGGATATGGAATCGCGCGCCGGATCGAACAAACCAGTGGCGACCGACTCTCTCTGAATTACGGAACACTCTATCCATCGTTATTGAAATTGGAGCAGGAAGGCTGGATCGTCGCTGAGTGGGGCGTCTCCGACAATAACCGCAAAGCGAAGTACTACAAGCTCACACGCTCGGGCCGCAAACAACTCGAACGAGAAACGAAAGAGTGGAATCAGACCACCGCCATCGTCGCGCGGTTTCTCGAACCGGTGGAGGATCAGTCATGAGACAACTGCGCGCCTGGTTCTTGAGGTTCAAAGGCCTTTTCTTCAAAGACGCACGTGATCGTGATTTCGCGGACGAGCTCGAGAGCCATCTGCAAATGCATATCGACGACAACATGCGCGCCGGTATGTCGCCCGGCGAAGCCAGGCGCGTCGCGATTCTGAAGTTGGGTGGCATCGATCAGGCAAAAGAGGCCTACCGCGACCGCGCGGGGATCCCGATTATCGAAAGCATCATTCAGGATCTGCGCTTCACGCTGAGACAACTCCGCAAGAACCCGGCGTTCACTATTACTGCGACTGCGATGGTGGCCCTCGGCATCGGCGCAAGCGTTGCGATCTTTGCCTTCGTGGACGCAGCGCTCATCAAACCATTGCCTTATAAGAATCCGTCGCGTCTTTTATATGTCACAGAAACAACGCCCGACATTCCCCGCGGAGTACTCTCATATCCCGATTATCTCGATTGGAAGAAACTCAACAACGTCTTTGACTCCCTCGACGTCTATAACCAGCGCGGTTACGTGATCGGCACGTCAGCAGGAATGGAAATGGTGGAAGGCGTCCGCGTGAGTGCAGGTTTCTTTCGCACGCTTGGGGTCGCGCCTTTACTCGGTCGGGATTTTTACGACGGAGAAGACTTGCCCGAAGCTCCTCGCACTGTGATTCTCAGCTATGCGTCATGGCAAAAACGTTATGGCGGTAGACAGGACATCATTGGCCAGTCGATCGCGTCGGACGAAATTCCTTACACGATCGTCGGAGTGCTGCCGCAGAATTTTCATTTTGCTCCGGTAGAGAACGCCGAGTTTTGGACCACTCTAAACCCGGGCGGCGGCTGCTTTTTGAGACGCAGTTGTCACAGCCTGCACGGCATCGGCCGTCTCAAAGACGGCGTATCGCAGGATGCCGCGCTTGCTGATGTCGTTCGCATTGCTAAAGATCTCGAGGCGCAATATCCCGACTCGAATCGAAACCAGGGTGCGATTGTCGGGCCGCTTTCCGAAATAATTGTTGGAGACGTTAAGCCGGTCCTGCTGCTGCTACTCGGTGGCGCCGGGTTGTTGCTTTTAATCGCGTGCATCAACGTCGCAAGTCTTTTGCTCGTGCGTTCGGAAACACGTCGTCGCGAGCTTGCTGTCCGCCGCGCTCTTGGTGCAACGAGAATGCGTTTGATTCGTCAGTTTGTGATCGAGGGCCTCGTCATCGTTGTTGTCGGAACTGTAGTAGGTCTTTTGAGCTCTCACTGGACCATGCAGATCCTGACCGGGCTCATACCGAAAGACATGATGGCCGGCATGCCATACCTCAACGATCTCGGATTGAATTCTCGTGTGTTTATGTTTGCCTTCGCCATCGCTGTATTTGCACTCGCACTATTCTCACTCAGTCCTGCGTTTCGTCTATCGACTCTGGATGTGAGAGACGGAATGGCGGAAGGTTCGCGAGGTAGTGCAGGCAAAGTGTGGCGACGAATCGGTTCCAAACTCGTAATACTTGAACTAACAACGGCGATGGTGCTCCTGGTTGGAGCAGGACTGCTCGGCAAGAGTTTTTATCGACTGCTGCAAGTGGGTGCGGGTTTCGAAACAAAGCATCTGATCACGATGAGAGTCAGAGCACCACTTTCCGCTTATGGAGATGATCCGAAAGCATTAGCGCTCCAGCGAAAAGTTGTTGACGAGGTGAAGCGTCTCCCGGGCGTAACGTCAGTTGCTCTAACTGACGTGTTGCCGTTGAGCTTCAATGGCAACACCGATTGGATCCGGTTCGTCGGGCGCGACTACAACGGCGAGCACAACGAGGTCAATCAACGTGCTGTAAGTTCCGAGTATTTCACCACATTGCAAGCGAAGCTCTTGCGAGGTCGTATGTTCGCCGACTCGGAGGACATGAGCAAGCCGAAGGTCGTAGTTATCAATCAAACGCTCGCGAAGAAGTATTTTCCCGGTGAAGATCCGATTGGCCAGCGATTTGGCGACACCAACTTAACGCAAGAATCGATCAAAGAGATCATCGGCGTCGTCGACGACATCAGAGAAGGAGCGTTGGATTCGGAGATCTGGCCTGCCTACTATTTCTCGACCAGTCAATATCCGGACATCGGCTACTCAGTCGTGGTACGGACCTCGCAGGCAGATGAATCAGTCATACCATCGGTCGCCGATGCCATACGCGACATCGACTCGAGGATCAATATTTCATATCAAACAACCATGACGGAGCGAATCAACAACGCTCCGACAGTTTACCTGCGTCGATCGTCGACGTGGCTCGTCGCAGGGTTCGCGGCGGTAGCGTTGCTGCTCGGAGTTGTCGGGCTCTATGGAGTCATTGCGTATTCCGTTAGTCAACGCACTCGCGAGATCGGGGTCCGTATTGCACTCGGGGCACAACGCGGTTCAGTGTATCGACTCATCCTCAAGGAAGCCGGTGTATTGGCACTTGCGGGCATTGCCATCGGAACCGGCTGTGCAATCGTTGCCGCGTCACTCATGCGCAAACTACTCTTCGGCACGCCACCGTGGGATCTCACAACGCTTCTATCTGTGGCTGCTGTGTTGGCCGCGTCTGCGTTATTAGCGAGCTTCCTCCCCGCGCGTCGCGCCGCGTCAGTAGATCCGATTTCCGCACTGCGCGCGGAGTGATAACGCCAAGGCGTGACTCACCTGCATGCGTCGTCATTTAGTGAATCGTTATTCGCGTTCAGTTCAGGCTGCATCGCTAAGCAGCGAGCCGCACGTTAGTTCCGTGTACTAAGCTTAATAAATATTTCCGCCGGCCTGCGTTGAAGTCACGGCCCCGTTGTTTACGTTCAATGTGTACGCAACCCCGCCGGTACCGTTCCACGTCGACAAGTTAAAACTACCGCCCTGCGGCAACTTGTAGACGCCGATGTTGAGATATGTCAGAGGCGTCTTCTCCGCGAGCACCTGAGCTGGTCCAGGCGCCTGGAGGAAATAAGCGGCTCCCGTTCCTACCATCGTAGCCGCGCCGGTTGGCAACACGAGCAACGCCGTCTCCTCGTCAATCCCGATCGCGCGTGGTTGCGCGGCCCAACCGTTGTTCACAATGCGCGCCAGAAACACGAGCGATCTTCCCATGCGATCGCGCGTCACGAAATGTGAGTCGTACAGTTTGTTCACGCCCAATGGAGATTGAAACAGGTCGCGATCGAGTGTGACGTAACGATGGAAAGGATTCGCCAGCGCCTGACTCGACGTCACCGACCCGAGTGCGCCCGTGTAAATAAACTGACTGAGCACAGCGAGTCCTGCGCTGGTCCCACCAACAGGCGCCTGCTTGGAGTTGATCAGAAAATTTACGCCAGTTTGCACAGCGGTGCCGCCCCACAACTCAACATATGTCGACTGGTCGCCACCGGCAATCCAAAGCGCCTCCGCGTTTTGAATCTGACTACTCACGTAAGCGGAGTTCGCGCCCGTCACACTCGTGATAATGATCGTTTCAACTGAATCCATCTGCGGGCAGAGTTGTTGGATGTAAGGATTGTAAGCGTCTGTTCCGGTGGTCCGGATCACAACGAAGTCGCCGCCGCCTGCGCGCTGGCACATCCATTGAAACGCTGCGTCAACGTCCGTTCCTCCGCCCATCAAAACCAGTCCCGGACTCAGCGTCTGAGATGGTTGCGCGTCAGCGGGATTACCGACAACGAACGAGGTGAAGCCGGTTTTTGATTTGGCGGCAGCATAAAGCGAGGTCGAAAGCACGCCCAAAACCGCCAGCAATATGAGACAGTGCAGAGAAGTTGCAGTGATGCGTTTGAGCATTTAAATTCCTCCTGAAGTGTGAAAGTGTGAAAGAGTGCCGGGACCTTATATCACTAACTAAAGCACATGCCTATATCAAGACGTAAGTTCATCCAACTGGCCGCATCATTCGGCGCTTCGCTCGCGTTTCGATCGACTGACGTACATGCGTCAACAGTTCAGTGGCGCGAGCGACGGGATCTATATCCACAGGGCGTAGCGTCAGGCGATCCGCATTCGGACAGCGTGATCCTTTGGACTCGTCGTCCGCCGTCAAAAGACAGTGAGGCGAAGACGTTGATCGTCGAGATTGCTACTGATCCTGAATTTCGTCGCGTAGTTGCGACCACTAAGTCGACACTTTCTGCCGACGCTGATTGGACCACGCGCGTACTCGCAGCCGGCCTCAAACCGCGCACTGTTTACTGGTATCGCTTTACTGACGAACATGGGTTCGGCAGTCGCGTCGGCCGGACGATCACGGCGCCTGCTGAGAACGATAATCGGCCGGTGAGCTTCACGTTTGTCAGTTGCCAGAATATGCAGATGGGTGGAGCAAACGCGTATCGTCGAATGATCTGGGAAGACGAACGTAAGGCCGCTGACGATCAACTCGGCTTCGTGCTGCACCTGGGAGATTTTGTCTACGAAGTAGTTTGGTACCCGGAGGATCGACCGCAGGGTTATTACGCGCGCCGCCTGCGCGACATTGTGCGTTATCCAAACGGCGAAAAGTTTCGCGACTTTCACGTGCCTACTACTGTCGATGACTATCGTGCTCTATACCAGAACTATCTCCTCGATCCTGACTTGCAGGATGCACGCGCGCGTTGGCCGTTCGTGTGCATGTGGGACAATCACGAATTTTCGTGGAAAGGTTGGCAAAGCCAGCAGGACTTTAGCGGAGCGCGCCCTGCGCAAACGCGCAAAGTTGCAGCAAACCAGGCCTGGTTTGAGTATCAACCGGCGCGGGTAAGTAATATCAATAGTTTTCAGGCGCCCGTTGTTCGCGATACTCCGATTCGCGAATTCGACGAACACGGTTTAGGACTCGAGCCGGGAAACCTCAGCGCGATTAATAGTCTTAAGATCTTTCGCACGTTGCGTTGGGGCCGTAACGTCGAACTCATTCTCACTGACAATCGCTCGTATCGATCTGAACCGGCGATGCATCGCGCAGAGGCAGCGAAGTTTCAGCCGCAACAGTTTCCTTTCGTGTTGTCGGACAATGTGGTTGACGTGTTTGATGGAGGCCGCGAGTTCAATGACGGACATCCGCCCGACGAGATCGTCTTCAACGGATCGAACGTTTCCAATCCTCGGAAACAGTCGCCGCCGCAGTCCATGCTCGGCGCTGCGCAAAAAGCGTGGTTTGTTGAAAAGCTGCGTGCTTCTTCAGCGCCCTGGAAAGTGTGGGGCAATTCAGTTGGAATGCTCGAGTGGCGTATCGACTTTCAAAACCTGCCTGACGGCATAGGGCCGAAGTGGCCTGACTCCGGCTACGCGACTCTTATCGATGACGACTGGTCCGCGTATCGGCACGAGCGCGCAGAAATATTGGACTTGGTGCGCAGCAAACAGATCACTGGAGTCGTCGCGATTTGCGGCGATCGACATGCCTTCGAAGCCGGACTCGTCTCTGCGTCATTGCCGCCCAGGACCTTCGAGCCGCTGATGGCGGAGTTCATCACCGGATCGATCTCGGCGCCGGGCTTGTTTGAAGCTGCCGAATACTCGCTTCCGAAAAATCATCCGCTGCGTCCAATCTATCTTTACCAGTCGTCAGCAGAAGCGACGGTTCAACCTGCGGTTAACTTTTCGATGATGCACGGCGTGCGCGCAAGTCTCGCCCTGACGCGGACGGGCGATGTACGCAAGGCGTTGGCTGAACGAAATCCGCAACTCGCACCGCATCTCTCATTCGTCGATCTGGGCGGGCACGGTTATTCACTCGTACGCGCGAGCAGTGAAGCGTTCGAAGTGGAGTTTGTGTGTGTCGTGCGACCGCTCGAACGCAGCACCCGCGCTGATGGCGGACCTCTGGCCTATCGAGTCACGCATCGCGTGAAACACTGGACACACGCAGCCTCACCGCAGATCGAACGCACGAAAGTTGAAGGAACCTTACCAGTCGTTTTGTAACGATGAATTTGATTCGTTAGCTGGAACAAGTCAGGAAGAGGGCTTGCCCCCGCTCGGCCAATCCTCGATCAGCGGGGGCAAGCCCCCTCTTCCTGACTTGTTCTAATCAAATGATCTCAATTCCCTCGCAGGATCTTTTCCATGTAACGATCGGCGGCCGCGGATGCTTCCTCAGGACTGCTGCC
>DATEWS010000099.1:0-2303 GCA_035257785.1 Pyrinomonadaceae bacterium | reverse complement strand
TCTCGCGGCGGCGCAGCGGCGCAACGCCTGCCAAAACCCAAACTCTTTTTTCGCGTTGCGCCGCTGCGCCGCCGCGAGAGAAATTTTTCAACTCCTATGTAAGCGTGTAGTCAGTCAGCGAGGTCTTGTCACCGAGCACTGTTCCCGGTCGCACGACAGCCGAACGGCCAATGTGACAACCACGACCAATGATCGCGCCGGTTAATTGCGCCGTGGTGCCGATGCGCGTGTGCGGCCAGATCACGCAGTTCTCCACTCGCGCGCGCTCTTCGACAAAACAACCCTGGCCCAACACGGAGTTAATGATCTGCGCGCCGGGTTTGATCTGACAGTCGTCGCCGATCATCGAGAGATCATCGATCTCCGCAACTGTCGCCGCATCAAACTGCCCGCGACGTTCCTTGATGTGAAAACGTCCGACACGTCCCGACAGCAGATCATCATGCACTTGTAAATATCTTTCCGGTGTGCCGATGTCGATCCAGTATGTCCGCATTGGAATGTGTGCATAGAATGCCTCGCCGCGTTTCAGGAGATCCGGAAACAATCCATACTCGAATGAATAATTTTCACCCGCAGGCAGGAAGTCGAGCACTTTCGGTTCAAGAATGTACGTGCCCGCATTGATCGTGTTGCATGTGATCTCATCCGCTTTTGGCTTCTCGAGAAAGCGTCGAATGCGACCGTCTTTTTCAGTCTCGACCAGACCATAACTCTGCGGATTCTCGACCGGCGTCAGAACAACTGTCGCGGTGGCTTTGCGTTCGTTGTGTTCACGTATCACACCTTTGAGATCGAGATCGGTGAGGATGTCGCCGTTGAAGACAACTGTTGGTTCGCGAATAAGATCTTCGGCAAACTTGTACGCGCCCGCAGTTCCCATCGGCTGCGGCTCGACGGTGTACTTCAACTTCACACCATAATCAGATCCATCGCCGAGCAGTTGCTCAATCTTATTAGGCTGATAGGATAACGAGAGCGTGATATCGATGATACCTGCGCGTCGCAGCGTGTCGATTTGGTAAAGGAGAAAAGGTCGATTGCAGATCGGAACGATCGGTTTCGGAGTGTAAACTGTTAACGGACGAAGGCGCGTGCCTTTGCCACCTGCAAGAATGAGTGCCTGCATGCTTTATGAATAATGAAATAAAGTCTAATATCGGACCAAGTCTAACATAGGGAGTTCAGAAATGCCGGAATTGAACGAAGCAGTAATCATCAGCGCGGCGCGCACGCCGGTGGGAAAGTTTTTAGGATCGTTGAAGAATTTCACCGCGCCACAGTTGGGCGCGATCGTTGTGCGCGAGAGTGTGAAGCGCGCGGGCGTGAAGCCGGAAGATGTCGATGAAGTGATCATGGGATGTGTGATTCAGGCCGGCCTGGGACAGAACCCGGCGCGCCAGGCCGCACTGCATGGAGGAATACCGTCGACCGTTTCGGCGGTGACTGTGAACAAAGTGTGTGGCTCGGGTTTGAAAGCCGTGATGATGGCGGCGCAAGGTGTTCAACTCGGTGACGTTGACATCGTCGTTGCCGGTGGCATGGAGTCCATGAGCAACGCGCCGTATCTGATACCGAAAGCGCGAGAAGGTTATCGACTTGGAAATGGTGAACTCGTCGATTCCATGATAAATGACGGGCTGTGGTGTGCGTTTGAAAACTACCACATGGGCTGCACGGGTGAGGTTGTTGCGGATGAGTACAAGATTAGCCGAGCCGAGCAGGATGAGTTTGCAGTCAACTCGCATCGCAAAGCCGCGGCGGCCATCAAGGCCGGACGTTTTAAAGATGAAATCGTGCCGATCGAGATCCCGCAGAAGAAAGGACAGACGCTGGTTTTCGATACTGACGAGACCGTTCGCGAAGACACGTCGACCGAAGTGCTCGGGAAACTGAAGCCTGCATTTAAAACTGAGGGAACAGTCACGGCGGGTAACGCGCCCGGTGTTAACGATGGCGCGTCGGCAGTTGTAGTGACGTCGCTGCGACGCGCGCGCGAACTCGGAGTCGAGCCGATGGCGCGAATCGTCGCGCAGGCGACGGCGGGTGTTGAGCCGCGACTCGTGATGATGGCGCCCGTCGAAGCTGTACGGAAGTTATTTAAGAAGACCGGCTGGTCGCCGAGTGAAGTTGATCTGATCGAGTTAAATGAAGCGTTTTCTGTTGCGGCTGTGGCAGTTACACGCGAACTCGGACTCGATCCGGAGAAGGTGAACGTTAACGGTGGCGCAGTTGCGCTGGGCCATGCCATTGGACAATCAGGATCGCGTCTGTTAACCACGATACTGTACGAACTGAAGCGA
>DATEWS010000098.1:0-2567 GCA_035257785.1 Pyrinomonadaceae bacterium | reverse complement strand
GCCCGACGTACCGCGCCGTCTGATCGTCGCTGCCTTTGATTCGAATTGATGAGTTTGGATCGAACTGGTGGGAAGGTTTTTCAACTCTCTGCTCATCGACGAGCACGACGCCCGCCATAACCATCGCCTGGGCCTTGCTGCGTGAATCGGCGAGTCCTCGCTCGACAAGCAGTTTATCTATGCGCTCGCGCTTCACAGGACAAGAATATCCTGTAAATCCGGCGAAACTAAGCGCGGCGCACTAAAGCACGTGGCGTTTCGTTTAAACGCAATCCACTTGCGCAATCCTCACAAAGCCAAACAATAATATGCGGCGCGTCGGCCCAGAAGAATGAACTTACTTTGCCCGCCATCTCTACCGCCTGGCTCACGCGCAGTCGTTGTAAAGCCTGGATATAAAATACGCCATTGTAAAAATCACCGGCGGCGCCTTCGTCGCGGTGTATACACTCCCGCTCGCGAAACATCTGCCTGGTCATGATGATTCACCATTCTTTGAATGTGTCGGGGATTAACTATTAAAAATGTGAGTTGAAAAACAGGGCAAACACCTAAGTGATGGAGATGATGCCACTCGATCAGAAAACAGTCAATAAACTTTTTGTGCGACTAAGGTCTCCTGCGACTACGACCTTCAAAGATTTCGTCGAGATTCGAAAGGTCTCGATGATTGTAACGTTCGAGACGACGTTCACGTCGCATCACGCGCCGCGCGCGACGTTCCTGCCACTCATCGTAAAGCACCGCATCACGAATTTGCTGTAGTCGTTCGTCTTCGCTAATCCGTGGATCGTCGCGCTGTTCGACGGGCGGCTGAGTGTGCTTCACGACTGTTCGTCGTTTCTCCACTGGTTCTTTCTTCGGAGTTTCTTCCTCTGCGACCGGCGACTCAACCGGTGACTCGGATGGGACAGGACTTGGAGTGTCTGCAACTACCGCAACCGGCGCCGATACGCCGTCCGGCTCCGAGACTGCCGCAGTTGCGGCAACAGTGGGTACATTCCGCAGTCGCAGATATGACGCGACGAGCGCTGACGCCGCGCCGAGCATCATTGCGATTGCAAAAGCACCACCCAGGACCCAATGACGCCTGCGGCGCACCTTCGTTTGAATCTCGTTCAAAGGCACGACCCGACGCGCGGATACTAAAGTCCGTTCATCGTCGAAATTTGGCGGTGTTACTGGCAAATTCATCTTCCGAATATTTGCTTTTGCAATCGCGGGGCCACGCTGAAGAGCCGAGTTTTAGGCGGGGAGAAGACGAAAACCTTCCGATTTGGTGCATGGAAACAACGCAAAAAGTGCCACAAAAAGGCACAGAAGACTCAGAGAAAGGAGCAGGAGCAGGTGACAGGCGCAGGCTGCTCCTGCTAACTGCTCCTGCCCCCATTTTGTGCGTTATGTGCGCTTTTGTGCCACCTTGCGGGCGCGGCGATCATCGAGCACTTCGATAGTTTCGCGAACACGGTTGTAAATACCGTCAGCGTCGAGTCCGTACTTCGCGAGAAGCAATTTCGCGTCACCATGCGTGATTAGGCGATCCGGAATTCCCATTCGCACCACGTGAACTTTGTCTTGCAAACCGTTCTCTTCGAGCAACTCGAGCACTGCCGATCCAAAACCGCCCGCGAGATAAGCCTCTTCGACAGTGACGATCAGTCGCTTCGTTCGCGCGAGTGCGAGCAGTAAAGCCGCGTCTAATGGTTTGACGAACCGAGCATTGACCACAGTGGTCTCGATCTTGTCTTTCGCGAGGTGCTCGGCTGCGGCGAGTGAAGGATGGACCATCGCACCGTACGCAACAATTGCTACTTCACCACCGTCGCGCAGTATTTCGCCCTTGCCAATCTCGAGCAGCTCCGGTTCGCGATCGATCGGAACACCGACGCCGTTGCCGCGCGGATAACGCATCGCTGTGGGACCCGTGTGCTCGAGCATCGTGAACATCATGTCGCGCATTTCACCTTCATCCTTCGGCGCCATCACGACGATGTTTGGTACGGGCCGCAGGTACGCGATGTCGAGCAACCCGTGATGTGTTTGCCCGTCGCCACCCGCAACGCCGCCGCGATCGAGACAAAACTTCACGTTCAGATCCTGGATACAAACGTCGTGGATCAGTTGGTCGAACCCACGTTGAAGGAACGTCGAATAGATCGCGCAAACAGGTTTGAGTCCTTCACACGACAAACCGGCAGCGAACGTGACGCAGTGTTGCTCGGCGATACCAACGTCAAAAGAACGCTCCGGAAACTTCTCGAGCGCGGTGCAAACGCCAGTGCCGTCGGGCATCGCCGCCGTCAACGCCACGACCTTCGGATCCTTCTCCATCAACTCGGCAAGCGTGTTGCCGAAAACTGTCGTGTACGTCGGAATCTTTGACGAGCTCTTGTGTGGTTTTCCGGTCTTGAGATCGAATGGACCAGTCGCGTGCCAGCGATAATAATCCGGTTCGGTTTGTGGAAAACCCTTGCCCTTCGTCGTCAGCGCGTGAACGATCACTGGACCATCTTTGATCTGCTTCGCTTCGTTAAAGGCGGCGACGAGCGCGCGCGGGTTGTGCCCAT
>DATEWS010000097.1:0-2350 GCA_035257785.1 Pyrinomonadaceae bacterium | reverse complement strand
AAGGACCTTGCTAGACGCCTGAACATCAAGGCCTCCGATATCCAGGAGCAATCAGTCGACGACGCCGACTTTCCGGACATGGCGCTCGGCGCGCCCGAAGATGGCGAGATGAGCGGCCAGATGATCACGAACGGCTGGCGCATAAAGCTCGCGGCCCAGGGCCAAACCTACGAATATCGCGCGGACAAAAATCAGCTCAGAGCCTACAAATTCAAAGGCAAGAATTACCGGATCTAAATCGAGGCACCACCATGAACCGCAATAACTTTTTCATACACCTCGCGCTCGCACTCGTACTCATCCTCGTCGCTGCATTTGCAGGACAACTGAGCCGTTGGCGGAAACAGTGGAAACCACCTCGCATCGTCCCTGTCTCGGAGAAGAAACAACCAACGACTTCTGACGAGATCGCGCTCAGCGAAACGCGCAGCTTCGGCAGTCCTGAAGTCCTCGTTAAATTCAAGAGCGGCGTGAGTGATGAAGCGATCGAGGCACTGACTGCGCGCCTGAACGATCGCGTCGAAGATCGGATCGAGAATGCCGACGGCGTCGAAGCGATCGACGATCTCGACAACGCAGACGCGGCGACCGTCGTTGCGGAGTACAGCAAACTTCCGGAAGTCGAATACGCCGAGCCAAACTACGAGATTAAACTCGAAGAAGAAGATGCTGAAGGACCACTGGTGCCGGTGCTTCCGCACGATCCGCAGTTCGAGAATCAGTGGGCACTGTCAAACTCAGGACAAAAAGGCGGTAAGAAAGGTGCCGACATCAGCGCCACCACCGCATGGGCCACCACGACCGGCAGCGACAAGCTCGTCGTAGCCGTGCTCGACACTGGCGTCGATTACACTCACGAAGATCTTGCGGCAAACATGTGGACGCGTCCTGATAGTCTGGCGCCGTACCACGATGCCGAACTCGGAACGATCGACGACGTGAACGGCTTCAACGCGATCGACAACACTACCGATCCGATGGACGACAACGGTCACGGCACACACTGCGCGGGCATCATCGGCGCGGAAGGTGAAAACGATCTCGGTATCGCCGGAGTGAACTGGAAAGTTCAGATCATGCCGCTGAAGTTTATGAATGCGAGCGGCTCCGGGACGACTAAAGACGCGATCGAAGCGATCAATTACGCGATCGATCGCAAGAAGGCGGGCGTGAATGTTCGCATCATCAGTGCGAGCTGGGGTTCGACGCAACGTTCGCGCTCGCTCGAGGCCGCAATTCGCACGGCATATGAGAATGACATTCTATTCGTTGCCGCGGCGGGTAATTCGAGTGTCAATAACGATCGTACGCCACACTATCCGTCAAGCTACGACGTGCCGAACGTGATCAGTGTTGCGGCGTTGGATCGTCACGATCAGCTCGCGTCGTTCTCAAACTTCGGTGCGAAGAGCGTCGCGATTGGGGCGCCGGGTGTTGATATTCTGAGCACGTGGCTTGGTAATGAGTATGAAGAGAAGTCGGGCACGTCGATGGCGACGCCGGTCGTTTCGGGTGTCGCTGCACTCGTACTCGCGGAGCATCCACACATGTCAGTCGACGATCTGCGCAAGAAGCTGCTGGCTTCGACCGATCCGATTGTGGCGCTCAAAGGAAAGACCGTTACCGGCGGGCGTATCAACGCCGCCAAGGCACTGGAATAAAAATCTAACCACAGATGACACGGAAAAAATCCGGATTAAATCCGTGTCATCTGTGGCTAAGGTTGGCTTAGCTTTTTCTTACCATCGAGCGCCTGTTTGTAAGCGCCGCCCGGCACATCGCCCAGCTTGATTGCCTCGTCAAACTGTTTCGCCGCTTCAGCACTGTTCTCCAGAAACAGGTTGATTCGCCCCATCGCCTCATACGCGCGCGACATGATCGCTTTATCAGTTTCCGGTGACGATGCCGCTAAAGCCATGCGGTAGTGACCAAGCGCGCGATTCAACCTTTCGGCCTGCACGTTCTCGTCCGTCGCGTCGGATGCCGCGAGACTCGCCGTCTGTCCTAACGCGAAAAAGATGCGTGGCTCGCGCGGATACTCCTTCAGCATCTCGCGCAGGCGAGTCTCCGCATCGTTGTAATCCTTATTTCGCAGCGTCTCTTCTATTGACGAGAGATCGCGTACGAGCGCGGCCTCTTTGCCACTGCCCTCGACATTCGCCTCTGACTGCGAACGTCGTGCAGCCATGCGTGCTTCACGTGCCGCGAGTGCTCGTTGCACAGTGTCGGCATACTCTGCAGGGCGCTTCGATTCACGCGCTGGATCAAACGACGCAATCATGTCGGGAAAGAAGTTTGCGAGATCGAAGCCCGCGCTCTCGATATCTTTCAACTGACCGGCAAAGTAGAA
>DATEWS010000096.1:0-3530 GCA_035257785.1 Pyrinomonadaceae bacterium | reverse complement strand
GCGTCATTGCAATCGCGATCCTCGTGCTCGTTGCCGGTATCTGGTACGTGGTCTACAAAACACCTTTCGGACTGCGACTGAGATCCGTCGGCGAGAATCCGGAAGCTGCCGACGCCGCGGGCGTGAGTGTCGCTCGTATTCGGTACTCGGGCGTGTTGCTCGCGGGCGTACTCGCGGGCATCGGTGGCGCGTATCTTTCGATAGGTCAGTCGTCACTGTTCACGAGAAACATGACCGCCGGACGCGGTTTCATCGCGCTCGCTGCTTTGATTTTCGGCAAGTGGCGTCCGGTGCAAACGTTACTCGCGTGTCTTTTGTTTGGTTTCACTGAAGCCGTTTCCATTCAAATGCAGGGCGTGTTCAAGTTGCCGTCGGGCGACGATATTCCGGTGCAATTCATTCAAATGGTGCCGTACGTCTTGACCATCGTGGTGCTGGCGGGCTTTATTGGATCGTCCCGGCCGCCGCGTGCTCTGGGAATTCCGTATCAGAAAGAGAAGTAAATGGTTGAGCGAATGGCAAGCACGAGTCTTTACGAACGCGCTGAACATGCAGCGAGAATCATCCGGTCCCGAATAACAGTTGAGCCGCGCATCGCCCTCGTGCTGGGTAGCGGGTTAGGTGGTTTTGCAGATGACTTCGAAGAAGCGGTCGCGATTCCTTACGAAGAGATACCCGGTTTTGTGCGCTCCACTGCACAGGGCCACGCTGGTCGACTCGTAATCGGCAAAGTCGACAGTGTTCCCGTGTTGGCCATGCAGGGGCGAGTGCATTACTACGAAGGTTACTCCCTTGAGGAAGTCACGTTTCCGGTGCGCGCTTTTAGTTTGCTCGGCGTCAAGACGTTGGTACTCACGAATGCAGCCGGAGGTATCAACGTTACGCTGAGCCAGGGCGCATTAATGGTCATCAGCGATCATGTCAACTTGATGGGCGTCAATCCGTTGCGTGGTCCAAACGACGAACGATTTGGACCACGCTTTCCGGACATGTCGGCCGTTTACTCGCATGAGTTGCAGGAGTTGGTGGTTGAGGAAGCGAAAGCGATTAATGTAGAAGTGCGCCGCGGGATTTACGGTGCGTTGTCTGGTCCAAGTTATGAAACTCCGGCTGAGATTCACCTGCTGCGAACTCTCGGTGCGGATGCAGTCGGGATGAGTACGGTTCCGGAAGCGATCGTCGCGCGCCACATGGGTCTCGAAGTGCTCGGCATCTCTTGCATCACGAACATGGCCGCCGGGATCAGCGACGAACCAATCAATCACGAAGAAGTGATGGCGACAGGCGACCGCGTGCGTGCTACGTTTACGGAGTTACTACAAAGAGTAATCGGTGCGATCAATCGGAGAGTGTAGCCGCCAAATCCGTGTAATCCGCGTTAAAAATGAGCATGATTATTGGAATTTCGGGTGGAACGGGTTCGGGGAAGACGACTGTCGCCAATCGCATTCTTGAATCAGTCAGCGCCAGCGAAGTAGTTTTCATTCAACAGGATTCTTACTACCGCAATCTTACCGATCTTCCACGGGACTACCGCGGCGTTGCGAATTTCGATCATCCGGACGCGCTGGATAACGAACTGCTCATAAATCATGTGCGCCGATTGAAGTCGGGCGAACCGATCGAGCTACCCCTTTACGACTTCAAGACCCATTCGCGTTTGAATGAAACGCGTTCAGTGCAAGCAAAACCCATCGTCATCGTCGAAGGCATCCTGATTTTTGCCGAGCCGCGTCTGCTCGAGCAGATGGACATCAAAGTTTTTGTCGACACGCCTGACGACATTCGTTTCATTCGCCGCTTGCGGCGCGACATCGACGAGCGCGGTCGCACGCTCGAGTCAGTTATCGAACAATACATCGCGACGGTTCGACCGATGCACATGCAGTTTGTCGAGCCGTCGAAGCGTCATGCAGACGTAATCATCCCCGAGGGCGGTCATAATCTCGTTAGTATCGATCTGTTGAGCGGAAAAATTCGCGAGAGGTTGGCCAGTGCTTTATCAACTGTTGGAGGTCAACTTTGAGTGAAGATTTTGAGCCGTTGATTGAAGCGGCCAAACAGGCGCGCTTGCAATCAGTGGCGCCGTTTTCAAATTTTCAAGTCGGTGCGGCGGTGCGGACCGCGGACGGCAAGGTTTACACCGGCTGCAATGTCGAGAGTGCGAGTTATGGGCTAACTGTTTGCGCGGAACGAGTCGCGATCTGGAAGGCGTTGTCGGAAGGCGAACGTAAATTCACTGAGCTTGCTGTTGTCGCCGATACCGAAACGTTAACGCCGCCATGTGGCACGTGTCGCCAGATCATCTGGGAGTTTGCCCGCGGCGCGACGATCGTTTTCGCAAACCTGAATGGCCAACGCGAGACGTTTCACATCGCCGATCTCTTACCGCGCGCTTTCGACGCACGTTTTCTGAAGAAAAAATAATCCGTGTTTATTCGCGTATATCCGTGGCCAATATGCTGAAGCCTTTACTCGTGCTCCTGCTCCTGATGACCATGCTTGCAAACGTCACTGCTCAGACTCGCCGGCAGCCAGTCGATCTACTCGTACTCGGCGGCACCATCGTGACGATGGACCAGACGCGCCACGTCATCGACGACGGCGGCATCGCCGTGACTAATGGTCGCATCGTGGCCATTGGTCCGCGCGCCGAGATTGAGTCTCGATACACGTCGCGTCAGCGTATTAATGCTGCCGGCAAAGTCATCACGCCCGGACTAATCAACGGCCACACGCACGTGCCGATGGTCCTGTTCCGTGGTCTTGCCGACGATCTCGATCTACAGGAGTGGTTGACGAAGTACATCTTTCCGGCTGAGGCGAAGAACGTTACGGAAGAGTTTGTGCGTGTCGGAGCCCGGCTCGGACTTGCGGAAATGATACGCGGCGGCACGACGACTTACTGCGACATGTATTACTTCGAAGACGCGATTGCCGACGAGACTGCGAAAGCCGGCGTTCGCGGCGTGCTGGGCGAGACGATCATCGACTTTCCGGTTGCCGACAACAAGACGAACGCGGAAGGCATGGCCTACGTCGAGAAGTTCGTCAGTCACTGGAAAGGACACGAACTGATCGTTCCTGCGATTGCTCCGCACGCGCCGTACACCGTTTCCGAAGACCATCTCAAGGCGGCGCGCGCGTTCTCAGATCGCACTGGCGCGCCGATCGTGACTCACATTTCCGAGACGAAACGCGAAGTTGCCGACAGTGTCAAGGCGAAAGGTGCAAGTCCGGTCGCATATCTCGAACGCATCGGTTTTCTGAACGAGCGCGTGATTGCGGCGCACATGGTTTGGCCGCAGGGGAGTGACATTGCGATCCTGAAAAAGCGCGGCGTTGGTGTGGTCCACAATCCGCAGTCAAATATGAAACTGGCGTCCGGGGTTGCGCCCGTGCCGAAGATGCTGGCGGAGCACCTGCTGGTTGGTTTGGGCACGGATGGCGCGGCGTCGAACAACGACCTGAACATGTGGGAGGAGATGGATACGGTCGCGAAGCTGCACAAAGTGTTTAGCGGCGATCCG
>DATEWS010000095.1:0-5418 GCA_035257785.1 Pyrinomonadaceae bacterium | reverse complement strand
ATGCCGGCCTGACCTTCGCGTCGCGCACTCGCCTGCATTCGCTTTACAGCCTCTTCAAGCAGCGACACCGCAAAGTCGCCGTTATCCCGAATCGAGGCACGAATCTCAGCCGTAACAGCGCGGGCGATGGTCGTCAGTCTTCGAATCCCAACGAGGTCGCGCAACTCGCGTGCGGCATCAGTGCGCAACAACTGGTCGACCGAAGGCACGTCACGCAGCGTGGCCCGTTTACTTTTCTCCTGTCCTGACATGGTCTATATATTGACACATCGCTTTTCCAGCCCCTAGACTGGAAACGCGTCCCATTCGACGACACCCCGCCCTATTTTTCCTCGCTCAGGAGATTCAATCTGTGGCATTAGGCCAAAACAAACTGCTTCGCTCGAAACTGCAAGCACAAGCCAAAAATAAATTGTCGGGCGGCGATAATCAGCCGACACCTGAGGAACAGCTAACTCGTCTGGAAGAAGACATCCGGCGCCTGCGAATCGAGTTTGACATTTTCTTTAACGGCGCCGCGAAGCGTCCACCTTATGAGACCAAAGGACGAGTCGAGACTTTGCTGAAACGACTCGGCGACGACCGCACCTTAACCTACGCACAGCGCTATCGCTATAACTCGCTCGCGGCTCGTTATAACGCATTTCGAGAACTCTGGCGTCGCACGATGCAGGGACGTGAAGAGGGTCGTGATCCAGTTTCCGCAGCCCGGGCCAACGCTCACAAAGAGGCGGCTGCGACTAAAGTCGAACCATCGTCATTTGTCTGTCTTGACGCGCATCACGAAGTCGAAGTCGTCAAGAAGATTTATGAATCTTTGATTGAAGCCAAGCGGGTTTGCGGGGAACCGACCGAGGATCTTTCTTTTCCAAAGTTCCACCGGTTGATTGCTTCAAAAGCCGATAATATCAAGCAGCAGCGGGACTGTGAGGGAGTGCGGTTTTCAGTAACGGTTGAGGACGGGCACGTCAGTTTCAAAGCTCGAGCGGATCGCAGCGGCGAGTAGTGGCCCAAAAGAAAAAGCGACCAATGCTGGTCGCTTTTTTCTTCTTGTGAGCTTACCGGACCCGTGACCGGAAGCAAGTCAGTGGCTTTGCCAAAAGCAAGCCGGGGAGACCTACATCTTTGTCACTTTTTCGGCCTGAGGTCCCTTTGGGCCCTGGGTTACCTCAAACTCGACTTCCTGACCCTCTTCAAGAGTCTTGAAGCCGTCGCCCTGGATGGCGCTATAGTGAACGAAGATGTCCGAAGAGCCTGGCTGCTCGATGAAACCGTAACCCTTCGAATTGTTAAACCACTTGACCTTACCGGTTATTCTAGACATAACAACGAATCCTCCTAACGATTCGGTAGAACGGACGCAAAAGCCCGCACGGCTTTTCCGTCGACTTGGTTAATGCTTGTGAGCCGGGTCGCACCATGATTCGGCGCTAGACGGAAACACACAATCAACAAAAAATGCATGGTGAAAAGCGCGGGGAGCGCTATTTCAGCATGCACAGACTTACGGGGGCAAAACTAACGAAACTCATTTCTTACAGCTTGTGGATCGGGATGCTGGGCACTGGATTACTGCCGTCCCTGCATTGAAACGACGGCGCAGTCTAAGCCAAGTTTATAAAGCTGTCAAGCGAGAATGTTTTTTTGCATGCCCCCTAAGTTAAAGCTAAACCTCAGGTTAAACCGCCTGGTTCGCTCTCAATGCGTGGAGGTCAGCAGATAAGGCAGCGGATTTACGGGCTGATCGTTGATGCGCACTTCGTAATGAAGATGTGGACCAGTGGACCGCCCGGTCGAGCCGACTCTGCCCAGTAGTTGGGCTCTTGAGACCGTTTGGTTCAGCTCTACGTCGATGTGCGAAAGGTGCCCGTACCGAGTTGTGAGACCGCCACCGTGGTCCACCACAACGAGCTGTCCGTAGCCGTTTTGCCAACCAACAAACGATACGCGGCCGCTGGCGCCCGCAATCACGGGAGCCCCGAACGGCGCCTCAATATCCTGCCCGGAATGAAACTCCCAACCAGCACCACCGAATGGGTTGCGGCGTCCGCCGAAGCCACCCTCGAGCGTGCCTTCAACCGGCCATAGCGTCGGCGTGTAGCCACGCTGCCGCAGAATCGCTTCATAGGCGCGCATATCTTCTTCAAGCCGGCCCATCTTGGCTGTGAGCGTCGCGAGACCCATCTCATCGAGCGGTAAGGCGGGTCCACCTGATCCCGGGAAGCCCGTGTTTGCCGAGACTACGCCTGATTTTTCTGCCAACTTGCGCGAAGTGTCTTCAACTCTTTCAACGCGGTTATTTAATTTTTCCAGTTCCTGGCGCTGTCGCTCGTTTTCCGCACGCAGTCGTTGATTCTCGTATTCGATACGGAGATGAGCGGCGTGTTGGGTCAAGCCGTAGAGTCCATAAAACAGTCCGACAGCGAGCAATAGCAGAATGGCGCAAAAAATAGTTACTGATCTTTTTTCGACTCTGATGCGTTGGACTCGGGCTCGAGAACGGGACGTGTGGGCAATAATAAAGGCATAAAATCGGTCTTCTCTGGCCATTTTATCGTGCTCCTGTTGCGTCGCAGAAAAGACATACGCAGCAACCGAAAGGCACAACTCGCCAAAGGGCGATTTGCGCTACGGGGAAAGTTGTCTTTGTTTACCTACTTGAATCGCAGCGGATAGATTGAAACCTCAAGGTCCCTCCGAGGTGAAATCCATCCGGCCGGTTCTGCAAGGGCCTGACCCTATCACAGGCCCCTGAATTGTTGCAACTTTGTGCGGGAAATATAAGAGAGGTGTAGGAAAAAGATAATCTAACAGTAATAGGTCCTATTTTGTCGTACAGGTCCTATATTTCTTCACGCTTTCTTCGAGACCGATCACGAAGAATAGCCAACACAATCATCACCAGCACTGCCACAAACACCACGATGATCGCGACCTTCACCGCCGTCAGCAGGAAACCAAGCAGAAGGATGATTTGTTTGAGCAGGGCCACAACGACGAGGATTAAGGCCACGATTGCTCCGAGTCCGCCAGCCGCTTTAAGAACGCCACAACACATTTAGTTCAACCTCTTCGGGAAAGAAAACCAGTTATTAAGATCTCCGCTCGAATGGAAACGGAGTAACGTCGCGCCGCGCGAATTGTGTAGTCTCGCCAGTCCGGAAAGTCGCTGTATCGACCGGCTTCGTTGAAGCAACAACAGACGGCGGTGGACGTCTTGAATCAAAACGAACAATACGATCCGATCCCTTACCACGCCGGATGTAATCAAACAACATGTAAGCACCAAGTGCTACCAACGCGACCGGAAGCAGTTCCTTGATCGGTAGCGTAACACTCAGCAGCGTGTGCAGCAGGAACAGCGTGCCGATAATGATCAGCGTCGTTCCCCAAGCAAACGGATTGCCGTAAAGCCTGCGGGCAATCACGTCGTCTTCAGCATCCGGACTCAAACCTGCTCTCATCAACTGGGCCGTCCGGCATGCATCAACCGCTGAAAACAACCAGGTACCAATCACGCCCAGAACAAAGAAGTGCATGCCCTGAGTCACCACCGCCATTTGAAAGAAGCTGGCAAAGATCGCGAAATGAACGATCGCTTTCGAAGTTTGCCCGTTATAGGCGGCGCCTAATCCGGGAACAAACGAAAGCAGTGTAGCAATAAATGGCGAACTCTTTCGTCTCAGGATGTTTGTCTGACTGCTGCTTGCGGTGTGGCGCAGCAACTCAACTCCCGCGACGATGCAGTCCTGACAAAACGGAAATCCTCGCACACGATGATCGCAGGCAGGACACAACCAGCGCGCGCACTGATTGCACTGAACCACCGCCGGATTCTTAGCATGGTAGCTACAGTACATCATTATTTTGCTAATGCCTCAGTAAGTGATTTCGACTGGGCGTTCGTTCGCTCAGCAAGTTGCAAGCCCGCATCGTAAACACCACCAATCGAACCATCAGCGGAAACAGTATTGGTGAGCACCAGGATCGCTACTAACAACATCATCGCGACTGTCACGAGTTGCGGCGAAACGATTGGATCCAGCCACAAGCGGAACCGCGACGCGACGCGTGCTCTCCAGGGAGCCTTCACTTCGTGCGGAGTTACTGTTCCGAGAGTCGCTTGGAGAATTCTTTCGTTTAGTCCTTCGGGCAAAGGTCGTTCTTCAGAAATGTACGTGTAGCAAGCTCCAATCGCGCGCACGACTTCGCCCGGAAGTTCAGTGCAACGATCACACAGCGCCGCATGACGTTCCCAGCGGTGATAGAGATGAGCCGGTAGGAAACCGTCGAGATAGTCGGTGAGACAATCTTCAAATTCCTCACATCCCATCGCAGTCTCGGGTACTGTTTTCTGGAGAATACGAGCTTCAAGCTCTCTCGAAGGCGAAGGCACAGTCGCAACTCGACAAGCCTCGACTGCACTGCGGACCGCCGACAGAGTTTCATGGCACACGGGGCACTTCATCGCGTGCTCAGCCATGAGCCGATTGGTTTCAGGACCAACTACGCCCTCAATGTAGTCAGTCAAAAGATTTTCGAAATCCACACAAAGCATCGTTTTTTCGCTTCCCGCCGCTTTTTCTTTTTCTACGCTCGCTTCCCCCCGCCTGCCAGCTTTTGTAACGAGCGTCTTTAGTTTTTTTAGGTCTCGCTCATCGCAACCACTTTCATTCTCCTGAGAATCTTGGCCAGCTCGATGCGCCCGCGATTGATGCGCGACTTCACTGTCCCCTCAGGAATCTTCAGTAGATCAACAATCTCCTGATAACTGAGCTCTTCGATATCTCTCAGTATCACGCAAGTCCTGAGATCGGGTGAAAGCTTGTCTATGCCTGCCTGCACCTGCGCCCCGAGCTCGCGACGTTCCATCTCTTTCTGGACTGAATTTGACCGCGTGTGAAGGTGGTAACTGTGGTCTGCAAGATCGTCAGCGAGGTTGTCGTGTGGTGTACGTTGGCGCTTGCGATAATCGTCGATGATGAGATTACGCGCGAGCCTCATGAGCCAGTTCTGTAAATCACCCTGCTTGGGGTCGTATTGATCCAAAGAACGGTAAACCCTAACGAAAACTTCCTGAGTCAAATCTTCAGCCGCATCGGAACGCGAAGTAAAGCGATAGGCGAGGTTGTAAATGCGGCGGGAATAGCTCTGCACAATCTCTTCCCACGCCGCGCCGTCGCCTGCGCGACACCTGCGAACCAATTCGGCTCCTTCACTAACTGCCAAAGCCTTAACAGCTCCCACCGTATCTCTCCAGGTACCTGTAGGTCGGAAATCGTCAAAGGCGGCCAAACCCTTGTCCTGAGCCGATTACGACAGGTACGAAACTAAAGTTCTGCAAAGTTTGCCACAAAGACGTTCAGAATCATATCTCTGCGGCTTTCTGCGGCCCTCTGCGTTAGAAGACGATTAATA
>DATEWS010000094.1:0-6263 GCA_035257785.1 Pyrinomonadaceae bacterium | reverse complement strand
TGCGTGCCGTAGAAGACTTACCTGCCGCCGCGTCTTGTATCGCGAAAAGCTGGTTGCGGTTCGAGATATACAGCACTCCATTCGCAGGCACCGCCGAAGAATAAACCGAACTGCCCATGTTTATTTCCGCGATGACTTTCTTCACCTTGCCTTCCTGCATGATCACGACGTCGCCGTCTTCATCGCCGAGATAAATCTTACCGTCGACCAGCATCGGTGATCCCCAAATGGCCGCGAACAGATCGTGTGTCCAGTAAACCTGACCGGTCTTCGCATCGAGGCAGTGGAGAAAACCACTAAAGTCAGCCTCATAAACCAATCCATCCTTGATCGCGGGCGTAGAGATCGAGCGACGAATCTTGTCGTACTGCCAGACCATCCCCGTCTTCGTGATATCGCCGCGTTTCGTGGCGTCGATGCAGTACATGTGGCCCACGCCTTCGCCGTGTTCCGGATCCTGGCCATTTGCAATGTAAACGCGATCTTCGTAAACCACCGGGGTGCTGATCAGTTCGTTGCGTGTCTTGGGCCAGACGGAATCTTTCGGATTCGTATCAAACTCCCACAGCTTCTTTCCGGTGAGCGCTTCGTAACCACGAATCCAACCGTCACCCTGCGCATGAATGAGTTGGACCACGCCGCCGATCGTTCCGACTGTCGGCGACGACCACTGTCCATGGAGAATTTTGTCGAACACGGAATTGTCTTCCCAAACGAGTTTGCCCGTCTTCTTGTTGATGGCAATGATCGCCGGCGCCTTGGGTGACGGAATGTTGACGTGGCTTTCGTCCTGCCCGTTTGAAGTGCTGACGTAGATGAGATCGCCGTACATGACTGGCGAAGAATTCGCGAGGTTGTGTGGCAACGACCCGACTTCCTCCATCATGTCAAACTTCCAAACTACGTCTGCGTTTGTCTCGCCGGTCAGCTTCTCGTCCGTCACTGGTCCATCGTTCTCTTTATCGCGAAAACCTTGTGTATCAAGACAGATGAGCTCAGCGCGATTCGACACGTAATAGAGACGATCGCCGTCGACTAACGGCGAAGATGCGACGCCTTGATACGGCCAATCGTTTACGCGGCCAGTGGCGAGTTTGTCAGTGACCATCTGCCACATGAATGCGCCATCGGATTCACGAAAAGCCATCAGCACGCCCTTGTCGCCAGTGATCTTCGGATCGCGCAGTCCCTCGTTGTTGGTGCCGATGAAAACCATGCCGCCGGAAACGACTACGTTACCGTAAGATTGCGAGCCGAGTTGGGCCACCCACTTCACGTTCTTCTTCGTCTTGACGTCCCAACTCGTCGGCAGTCCTTTCATCTTTGACACCATGTTGCGATCAGGTGTGCCGCCCCACATGGGCCAGTCGCCGGTGCCTGGATCTGACGCCGATGCAGACGGCGCAAGGCAGTAGACGGCGACAGTCAACAGGAGCAGCGCGCACATTAGAGCAGCCGGGCGATTAAAAATTGCGTTGGAGTTAAAGCTTTTGAATCTCATTTGTTTGCGTACACCTTTATGTTGTCGAAGTAGAGTTCAGCGAGACCGTTGCCAAAAATTCCAGGCGCGCCCTGGCGATTCGGAATCGGATCTATGTATTCAACCATCCAGGCGGACGGTTCCGGTTCGTTTGCCAGCCATGCTTTGCCACGCGCGCGCGTCTTGCCATCCGGCAGATTCTGGACTTCCAGTTTGAGACGGTACCAGGTGTCGGGTTTCCAGGCGAAAGGAACGCTCTTGGTCCGTTTGGTTTCAGGTTGCCAGGGCTCGATGTGAAGCATCTGGCTATTACCATACAGGGTCAAAACGTAGCGTTGCGCGATGACGCCTGCATCGCCCTGCTGTCGTCGCTTTGTCGTGGCGTTTACATCCGCTTCAACCGTGTAGTTGGACCAGTCAGATGGTCCCATGTAGGCACGAGCGCGAGTTAGCAATGACGAGCCTTCAGTTAATTTCGTCATCACTTTGTTTCCGTTTTGCTCGCGCACGCTAAACTTGAGCGTCGTATTCACCCACGTCGGCGGCAGTGTATTGACGGCGTAGGAATCGAAAGTCTCACTCCAGGGCAGCGGCGGAAACACGCGCACGCTCGCCGTTCCACTCAGGTCACCAACGGTTGCCTTAACCAGACCCGCTTGCGCGATCGCATCAGAGCCCGCGGTGAAGTGACCATTCTCAACTGTGCCTTTTAACTTATCGAGCGACCACGTCGCAGCCGGTTCTTCGCGAACGAAGTTACCCTGCGCGTCAAAGAGACGAACGCGGAAATTCACTTTATCACCGGGCTTGAGGATCAGTTCAGTCGGAACTACCTGAACGAACGTTGCGGGATTCGAGCTGACTGGCGTTCCCTGGGCCGCACTGCCCGCTGTAGCGTGAGAAGAAGTGCGACTCCCTTTCTTGCCGATACAGTAGAGACCAGCTTCGCTTGCGAAATAGATACGGCCATTCGCGACCGCAGCCGACCCGATGATCTTCTCCTCTACGCCGTTGTTTTCCAACTGATCCTCGTCGAGGATCTCGCATCCGGTCGCAGACGGTTTGAGTATGAAAAACTTTCCATTCTCAGTACCGACGTACAACTTGCCATCCGCGAGAACGGGCGATGCCTTCTGGATCGTGCCGAGGGTTTTGGCCCAGAGTTGCTTGCCGGTATTTACATCGAACGCGGCGATGTTTGCGCTGTTATCGATCTGATACATGCGATCGCCGTCGAGCACAGGTGAAGAGAATCCGCCCTGCCAACCGTAGGTGCTCCACTTGATCTGATCCGGCTTGATGTCGCCTTTGGCAGTGGCGTCAACAGCAACCATCATACCCATCTCACTCGAAGCGAGATTCTCTTCGCTGTGCGTAAGGATGGCGACGTTGTTGTAGACAACTACGCCGGTATTGAGTCCGCGTTTGCTGATTTCATACTTCCAGACGGGCTCACCTGTCTGCGGCTTGATTGCGTAGACAAAGCCGTCGCTGCCTCCCTGAATCAGCAGCCGAGTTCCATTGACGTTGACGATGATCGGTGGCGCGTAAGTCGTGTCGTAAGGCCGGCCGCCGGGCGCACTTACCCACATCGTCTCGCCGGTCTTTTTGTCGAAGGCCATGAAACGATGAGCGCCGCGTCCGTGTTGGCCCCACTGGAATGTGACGCCACTCACAATCACGAAATCACCATCGATGATCGGCGACACGGTGCGTCCACCGTGTGTGGTAAGCAGTCCGAAGTCTTCACCGAGCGAACGTTCCCACAAAACTTTTCCGTCTTTACTGAAACCGATGAGAGTGCCGCCGACTCCGAAGGCGTAGACATTTCCCGTCGTTGGATCTCCCACCGGAGATGCCCACCCGACGCGATGCGGCGGAACGTCGCTGAGGTAAACGTTGAAGCGATGTTCCCATAGCACCTTGCCGGTATCGGCGTTGAAGCACATAAGTCGCTCTTGCAAAGTCTCCCCGGCACCCGCAGTGTTTTGCAGGTACACGTGATCGCCGACGACGATAGGCGCTGAGCGTCCACCATACGGAGCTTTCCAGGCGAGATTCTCACCAGTTGGTGACCACTTCGCCGGAAGATTCTTTTCATTCGAGATACCATCGCGCGCTGGTCCACGCCATTCGGCCCAGTCACTTGCGCTGACGACGGCGAAAGCAAGGCAAAGGTTCAAATATATGGAGATCAGTGTAGTCATTTTGGAGGCCCGTCACTATAAATGAAAAATACTGTTTCCGACCTTGCGGAAAAGCTGTACAAAGGGTTATTAAGTCGCTGCGCGCTTGCAACCTTGTGGATGTAGAATACGTAAGCTCACGTTGCTGCGTTACACTTTTTTTCGTGATTCTAGCAGTTTCCGTCTCATCCGTTAATCTGCCGTTGCTTTTAGACTTTGTTCACCGCGAGGAGAAATCATGTTGGTGTTACAAAAGGTCTTCCTCTTTTCGCTTGCCGGACTTTTGTTTGTGCAGACTGCGGCGCCTACCAAGCAGGAGTTGAACGATCAGCTTTATGAGGCTGTTCGCAAGGGCGACGTCGCGGGTGTGACGTCCGCATTGGACCGCGGCGCGGATGTGAATGCGAAGTTTCGCTACGGCACGACAGCGCTATTCAAGGCTGCTGAACGAGGCAATGCCCAAATCGCGAAGATATTGCTCGACCGCGGCGCCGACGTAAACGTCAAAGACACTTTTTATCAAGCTACTGCGATGAGCTGGGCCATCGACGGCAAGCACATGGATGTCGTGCGACTGTTGTTGGAGAAGGGCGCCGAGGAAGTGGAGGATGTGTTGTTGTCCGGCGTCCGCGAAGGCAATCCGGATTTGGTGAAGGCCGCCCTGGATCGTGGCACGCTCAAACCCGAAAGCCTGACAGTCGCGCTCGCAATCTCCGCCGCCGACGAAAAGAATGCGGCGATCACAGAGTTGTTGACTAAGGCGGGTGCGAAGGCTCCGTTTCAAGTCGACGCCGCGACGCTTCAGTCTTACACCGGCAAGTACAAAGGCGACCCGGGACCAGAGGCGACGATTACCGTGAAAGACGGAAAGTTGATGGTGGGAGGATTTGGTCCCCAATTGCAGCCGCTGATGGCGCTCGACAACACGACGTTCCGGCCCATTAATTTCGCTGGGATCACGTTAACGTTCAATGTCGAAGGCGGCAAAGTCACGAGCGCCACAATGAAACAGGGAACGTTTACGACGCAGATGAAGCGCACTGGTGATGTGAGTCAGTAAGGCAGTTTCACGCTGCGTCGCAACGACGCGGCGAAACATAATTCATTCTGCTTTCCGCTGCGTCGTTGCGCCGCTGCGTGAAACAATTTCTAGCGAAAGCGAACTCATGACACGACTGACACTAGCATTAATTTTTATCGCCACTACTGTAATTGCCGCACACGCGCAGAACTGGCCGCAGTTTCGCGGACCAGGCGCTACTGGAGTCGCTGAAGGACCCGCGAGGCCGGTGACGTTCGACGCCTCAAAGTCACTTAACGTCCGTTGGAAAACTGCGATCCCTGGCCTGTCGCACGCCAGTCCCGTCGTTTGGGGCAACAAGGTGTTTGTCGTGACCGCAGTCAGCTCTGCGAAAGACGAAACCCGCTATGGACTTTTCGGCGACGTTGCTCCGGTCAAAGACGATCCCAAACACGCATGGAAGATTTATGCTCTCGATAAAGCAACGGGCAAGGTACTCTGGGAGCAAACCGCGTACGAAGGTATTCCAAAGATTAAGCGCCATCCGAAGTCTTCACACGCAGCCTCGACGCCCGCAACCGATGGAAAATATTTGATCGTTAACTTCGGTTCCGAAGGTCTCTACGCTTACAACCTCAACGGCAAGCTTCTGTGGAAAAAAGATCTCGGCGTGCTCGATGCCGGCTGGTTCTACGACGTAGACTACCAGTGGGAATACGGCAGCTCACCGATCATCTACAAGAAAATGGTGATCGTTCAGGCCGACATTCAAAAGAACTCGTTCATCGCGGCGTACGACATCAAGACCGGAAAAGAACTTTGGAAGACCGCGCGCGAAGAGCTGCCGTCGTGGGGTTCGCCGACAGTTTACGAAGGCAAGACGCGCGCTGAGCTGATCACAGTCGGACCCAAAGCGATTCGTGGTTACGACCCCGCGACCGGAAAAGAATTGTGGCACCTGGGACCGATGTCGGAAATTACCACTCCGACACCTTTTGTCGCACACGATCTGATCTTCGTCACGAGTGGTTACCCGCCAGTTCAACCGATCTATGCGATTAGACCAGGGGGCAACGGCGATCTGACGCTCCCAAAAGACAAGGACTCGAGCGATTTCATCGCCTGGAGCAAACAGCGCGGTGGTCCATACATGCCAACGCCCATAGTCTACGGCGACTTGCTTTACACGTGCTCGAATCAAGGCGTGCTGGCCGCTTATAACGCGATGACAGGTGAACGAGTTTACCAGGAACGTTTAGGCGGGAGCGGCGGCGCGTTTACGGCTTCACCAGTCGCGTCGGAAGGAAAGATTTATCTCTCGAGCGAAGATGGAGACGTGTTCGTAGTAAAGGCTGGACCGAAGTACGAACTGCTCGCAAAAAATCCGGTGGGCGAAGTGATGATGGCCACACCGGCGATCTCGGACGGATTGTTGATTGTGCGCACAGTCTCTAACTTGTACGCCTTCGGAGAGAATAAGCAAACATCAAGCGGATCAGAAAAAGGATCAAAACCGTGAAACAAACACACCGAATCGCACTTGCGCTCATTGCTGGACTCACGTTAACGGCTGGGG
>DATEWS010000093.1:0-4537 GCA_035257785.1 Pyrinomonadaceae bacterium | reverse complement strand
CATTTAGGATCCGCACTTGGATGAAACAAGTCAGGAAGAGGGGCTTGGCCCCGCTTTGCATATTAAAGCGGCACGCAGAGCACCGGCACGCGCGTGCCGCGTAAAACTTTTTCAGCAGTTGAACCAAACAAAATTTCTTCAGCAGGCGTTGACTGTCCCCGTATGCCCATCACGACCATCGGCAGATCGAGATCGCGCGTGATCTTCAGGATCTCGACAAATGGCAAACCGACGACGATCATTTTTTCAATGTCGACCTGATTGGTGTCGAGTCCTTCAAGCACCGTGCTGAAGTTGCTTTCCGCCTGTTCCTTCAAACGCGCTCTGATGTCGTCACTCGATCCCATACCCGCGGCAACTGCGGCCTGGATAAACTCCTCATCGATGACGTGAAGCAACGTCAGATCACCATCAGGCGCGGCGATTCCAATCGCAACTCTGAGCGCGTTCACGGAGCAAGGCGAAAAATCTATCGGCACGAGTATGTCAGGTGATTTGAGCATAGGTTTTAGTTCTTTGGTTTTTGGTCTTTGTTGGTAACGTGCTCAACGATCTTCGGTAAACTCGCCAGCACCGTGTCGCCTACTATCTTCATACTATCCGCTGACACTTTGTCGATCGTGTCGTCAGCCTTGTGCCAGTACGGATAGCTCGAAAGTTGAATCAGATCAACCGCGTCCACACCAGCCTTGATAAAAGCTTCATGATCGTCTCCGCCGACACCTTCGTCCCGATCGACAAAAACTTTGCCGTATCCGAGTTCGCGTCCGGTTTGCCAGATGATGTCCTGCAGCCATCGTCTGCTCGAGGGATCGCGACCCAGCTCGAGCTTCGTGTATCCCATCATGTCGAGCAGGATCATCGCCCCGGTATTCTCCAGCTCGTTTCGCGCGGTTAACTGTGAAACGTAGTGCCGGCTGCCGTAAGTATTATCAGGATGACCCTCGGTGCCACACTCATCCCAACCTTCACAAAAAGCCTCTTCGCCATCAAAAAATACGAGCCGGTACGTCACCTTCGGCTTTTCTTTCCGACTGCCCAACACTCGCCCGATCTCGAGCAACGTCGCCACAGACGACGCCGGATCGTTCGCGCCGAGAAACTGCATGTCCTTGTAATACTTCGTATCGTAGTGGCTCGTAATCAGGATCAGCGTCTTCGTCTCGCCGGCAATTTCACCGACGATGTTCGCCATCTTCTTGTCGCCCTGCGGCGTGGCCGCGTTGAACTCATCGAGATAGACGTTCCATCCGGAAGACTTCAATTCGCTCATGATGTAAGAGCGCGTTTTGGCGAGTTGCGGAGTGTCAGGCGGCCGTGGTCCAAAGTCGACCTGCTTCTTCACGTGGTCCATCGCGCGTTCGCCGTTGAAGGCTACAACTATGGGCGGTGTAACGCTCGGCTGGCGCGGACTGGTCGAAACACTCGCGCGCGGACGTGGCGGCAAATCGTTTTTTGGACAAGCAGCGAAAAGCACCGGCGTCAGCAACACCGCTGCGAGGCAGCCCATGTGCCTGACGTTTAGCTTACTCATTTTTCTCCGCGGTTTGCGTGCGCGCTGCGCGGGCTCTACTCATGATCGAGTCGAAGGCTTTTGAACCCAACGCGAGTGGCTTTTCGATCGCGGCGTCGAGGGTTTCAGACGCGGTGATCGCTTCCAACTGCACGAGCGTCGCGAGCTTTTGACGTAATGGCAACGCGCCAAACTTCTTTTGTAAGTCCGCCGCTGAGTCTGATGCTGTCGGACGTGATTCTGGTCGCGTTGCAACCATCACTACGACGTCACCTTTGTTCTCGAGCTTCACCTGGCAAGCGAGACGAAGTGACTGGTCCAAATTCTCGTTGCCGAGTTGAGTCTCTTCAGCGAGGCTCGGCGACGACAGTACTTCAAAGCCGGATTTCACTGAGATTAGACAGGCCGGACACTCGCCTTTGCCTGAAGTGCAACCTGTTCCCAGCGGCGCACCCATGCGGCGCGCGGCGTCGATGAGATACGTTCCCTGAGCGACGACTCCGCTAATGCCGGAGGGTTCAAATGTAATCGAGACACTCATCTCAACCTCCAAACCTTGGATTGATCTGTTTCGGCTAGTGTAAATCCGGGGGAGACTTCTGCAAAACTACGAAACCGCGGTGAGGTCTCTTTCGCTGTGCTGCCGTACGCGCTGGCAGTCGGCGCAAACGCCGATCATTCGCAGCAAGTGCTGCGTGATTTCAAAGCCGTGCTGGGCGGCCATAGCGTCCTGAAGAGCTTCCAGTTCGGCTGAAAAGAACTCGATGATCTTGCCGCACTCGGAACAGATCATGTGATCGTGATGCTGGTGTTTGTAGTTGTGTTCGTAATGGGTGCGCCCGTCGCCAAAGCGAACTTCGCGCGCAAGGCCTGCGTCGGTGAGTAGTTTGAGAGTGCGATAGACGGTCGTTTGACCGACGGTCGGATCCTCTCTTTGCACCAGGCGATAGAGATCTTCGATCGAGAGATGTTCTTCAGTGCGCAGAAAAACATCCAGAATCAGGTCGCGCTGCGACGTGCGCTTCAGTCCCCTTTTCTGGATGTGTTTAAGAAAGACTTCCTGCTCTTCAGTTAATGGCTCTTCAGCGGTCGTCATCAGTGGCTAGATTTTAACACACCAACGCAAAATCTTTTCACGCAAAGGCGCAAAGCCCAGACGCAAAGACCGCAAAGTTAAATCGGATCTTTGCGCCTTTGCGTAATCCTGGCGCCTTTGCGTGAAACATCTCTCACGTCAGAAGGCGTACTCGATGTAGAGCTTCGCCTTGGTTAACTTGCCGGACTTCGGTTTGGGGAATGTCACTCCTTTGGTCGGGTTGACGGTCTTCTTCTTGTTGGTTGTTCCGTCCGTGAAGGTAATCGCGATCGAATCGCTGCGAACCAAGCATGAACCTTTGTGCAACTCCTCCATCAACAGACTGCGCGGCACTTCGGTCTGCTTGTCCGGATTACCATAGACTCGCTCTTCCGTAGAACACATCGACACAAAACCTTTGCTCGTTCCGGGACGCGCCATCGCCGCCTCGATCGCAGGTATCGGCGTCGCATTGGTGCTGCCGTGATGGCCAACCTTGTAGAAGTCGATCGTCTCTAGAAGCTCTTTACTCGCTTCGACGATCTCTCCCGCGTCAGTCGGATCTTTCAGCGGCGCTTCCATCTTGTAAAGCCAGTACTCCCAGTTGCCACCCTGCGCGTCGCCCGCAAACAGTAGCCTCTTATCGTCAAACTCAAACAATACGACGAGACTCTGGTTGTTGAGGAAGTTTTCGATCTTCGAGGATGCGGTGACAAGGATGTCCGGCTGGGCATTGTTCACACGTTCCTGAATTTTGGCGTAATCGAGCGTGTCTTGTTGTGGATAACGATCAGAACCGACGACCCATTCATTAGCAAACGGCTGAATCGCCCTTGGACCATCATCACCATCCGTCATCGAATCAAGATACTGTCCCACTCCTTTTTTCAGGTCCATCAGCGCCAGAAACGCCTTCGCTTTCTCCGGCGGTGGTCCAAGAATCGTTGCCTTCAGTCCTTTCAACTCTTTCGGCAATTCGGCTTTATCGCCCGCCGAGTAATAACGAACGTTATCGCCGTTTGAGCCAAGTTGAGTTTTGAGCAGGTCGAGTGCCGCTGCATTGCCGCCGCGTTTCTTCTTGTCGGTGGCGGCGGCATTGAAGTCTTCGATGCCGGTCGCGTTGCCGAGTTGTGCGAGGGCTTCTTTGGCGTCGCCATCTTCTCTACTGCGGAATTGAATCGCGAGGTTCGCCGCCAGCTCCTGGATATCGACGAGGAGATTGTGCGCTGAGTCTTTCTTTTGATCGTTGAACTGTTCCCAGTAAGGCATCCACACCATGCTGGCAGTGAAATCTTTGAAACGCGGCGCCTTGCTGAAACCCGCGATGTGATCGGCGTGACGATGCGTCATGATCACGAGCGATAAGTGACCGCCGGTTGTTTGAAACATATCTTCGACCGCTTCGACGATCGAGCCGAGGTCGCCTGTGCCCGAAGTTCCCTTGAACACGCCGCAGTCGATCAGTATGTGCTGATCACCTTTCGCAGTGGGCACGATGATCAGGAAGAAGTCGCCAAACCCGACGCGGTACATGCGCACTCTGAGACTGCCGCCCTTTTTTCGTGCCGGTGCACGCCTGGTCTTAGTTGCTGTTTTTTTGCTGGTGGATTTTGTTTTTCGTGTCGCCATGTCACAACCCCGAATGCAGCATGTTGAAGTCTATCTGGAACCGTTTGTCGTCATTACCTTCGAGCAGTCCGTTGCGCAGGTTGAAGTCGCGTTGACGGCGCTGCCGGCGTTCGCCGTTTGGACCATCGACTTTTCTTCGAATCAGGTAACGGATACGTCCTGGTCCATAATTGCCGTCTTTGAGTGGCGGCTTGGTGATGAGTAGGGTCGAACCACTGCGCATCGGAAACGTTCCGAGGCCCGGGTTCCTGGGATCGTAGGGAATGTTAGTCTTCTGTGCCATCTCAACAACCATGTCGATACGCATACCGCCATCAGGC
>DATEWS010000092.1:0-3771 GCA_035257785.1 Pyrinomonadaceae bacterium | reverse complement strand
GGCAAGTCCCGACTTGTCGGGACGTCGCCCCTGGTCAACGCACAGCAAATAAGGTCAAGGCCTGGTGCGCTTCTTCTCATAACGTTACCAGGGGCGACGCGCTTCGCGCTTGCCCTTGGCTATCATATTCCGCGCCTTTGGCGCTCTTCTGCCGTAACGAATTCTTCCAGCGCCTCGAGCCAGTCGCGCAGATCGGGAAGGCCGATGGCGCCCGTTAACAAGCAACGCAGACGCGAATTGCGCGGTCGCGGGGCCGGACGATTCAGCGTGTCTGCGGAAACTGGCTCAACCACAGCATCGCGATTTCCCGTTAGTGCGATGGCTTTTCGCGTGAACTCTTCAAAACTGACCCCGGGTCCGCTGTTAACAACATGGTAGATACCCGGCTTGTCTGCAATCGCCAACTCACGCAGACGTGCGGCGAGATCCTCGGCATAAGTCGGAGTTCCATACATGTCACGTATCGCCTTGAGTCTTGTTCCATTTCGTGCGCGTTCGACTACGGTGCTCAAAAAATTGTTTCCGCCCGCGCCGAAGATGTAACCCGTGCGCACGATGATCGCCCGGTCGTAACTTCCACTTGAACGCCGCTCACCATCTAACTTGCTTGCTGCATACACACTTTGCGGATTCGGTTCGTCGTCCTGTGTGTAAAATCCCTGCTTGCTCCCGTCGAACACATAGTCGGTGGAGATCGTGATGAAAACACAACCTACTTCACGACAGGCATTCGCCAGATTCTCTGGTCCAACAGCATTAACTGCAAATGCTTTATCTCGATTCGATTCGCACCCGTCGACGTCAGTCCATGCGGCGCAATTGATTACCACATCCGGCTCGTTGCGGATGATTGTTTCGCGCACTAAGGCGCCGTCAGTGATATCGAGATTCGTGCGGGTGTAGGAAAGAACTTCGTCGCCCGAGTTACGACAATGCTCTGAGACAGCTCGCCCAACCAGTCCCCCGGCGCCGGTAACCAGAACCCTCAACTGCCTGCTCCTTCACTGCCGTACTGTTTGCGATAGTATTCGCGATATGCGCCGCTGCGTGCACGTTCGAGCCAGACGGTGTTTTCGCGGTACCAGTCGATAGTTTTTCTGAGTCCGCTTTCCCATGTCTCTTCCGGACGCCATCCGAGCTCTGACTCGATGAGTGAAGGATCGATCGCGTAGCGGCGATCATGTCCGGGCCGGTCTTTGACGAATTTCATCAATGACTTCGGTTTGTCCAACGCCGCCAGCACTGATTCGACGACATCGATATTTCGTCTTTCATTACGAGCACCAACGTTGTAGACGGCGCCCGGCTGTCCTCGTTTCAGCGCCGCGAGTATGGCGCGGCAATGATCGTCAACGTAGATCCAGTCGCGCACGTTTCGTCCGTCACCATAAATAGGAATAGCCTCATCGTTCAGTGCGTTGGAGATCATCAGCGGCAGAAATTTTTCGGGAAACTGTCGTGGTCCATAATTGTTACCACAACGAGTGACGATAGTATTAAGTCCAAACGTATGCGTTGCGGCGCGCACTAAATGTTCAGCGGCCGCTTTTGACGCGGCGTATGGACTGTTCGGAGCGAACGCTGACTGCTCGTTGAAATAACTCGAGTCATCTTCCGGAAGACTGCCCATCACTTCATCGGTAGAGATATGAACGAAGCGACGCACATCTCGCTCGCGAGCAACATCAAGCAGAACCTGTGTGCCGATAACATTCGTGCGCAGAAACTCACCTGCCGATGAAATACTCCTATCAACATGACTCTCCGCAGCAAAATTGACGATAGCGTCGCATGAGCGGGGCAGCGCATCCAACACGGCGTTTCGATCCGTGATGTCACCATGAATGAAACGATGTCGAGTGCTACCTAGTCCTGCCAGGTTGTCCAGATTACCGGCGTAGGTGAGGGCATCGTAATTAATTAGTTCCGTGTCGGGACATTCATCGAGCACGAGTTTCACGAATGCAGAACCAATAAAACCGGCGCCACCTGTTACAAAAAAAGTCGGCATAGACGTGCTCTACTTTATCCGATCAGGATCGAAAACGTCTTGTTTCACGGTCTTTACCGAAAATTTTGCATGCGCGTTTCGCAAAGATTTTTTGCTCGTTCTAAATTTTTTTGTTGACTTAGAAAAGGAAATGAATTATTAGACCGTCCTCGTTTTGACAGACCTATAGTGACATCGCGAGTTTTGTTACTCGCAACATTCCTCAGCTTTGAAACTACAGGAAGAATCGCGAAAGGCGATTTTCTTCATCGCAACGTGACCATCCAAATAACTGCTTCCACATGAAGCGTAGAGTGATCGAGGAATAGTCACCCGAATCGAACCAATGAGAAATTTGTCGAAGTTCTAACCGCGCCGACAGATAATCTCCGAAGGAACAAGGCCGTACACACTCCCCCAGTGCTGGCATTGTTTTTAAATCTTCGAATTTTCAACCTATGACGGTCCTGCCATTTTCGTGGTCAAGGAGATCCTACAATGAAATCGATCGATCGCGCTGTTCGTAGAACAAATAGAAATACACACGGCAAACCACGACGTTTCAAAACAGTCATTCTCGTGAGCGCTCTTTTAATGTTGGGTACGGCTATGGCTGTGCCATTTACTTCCGTTGATTCGAGTTCGCGTAGGAACAACGCCGCTGAAGGCCTGGTCCAACCCAAAATCATCGCGAGCGACCCAACACCTACATTCCAGCATATGGGCTGGTCATCGATGCTGAATTTGCCATCGATGGCAGGCGAATCTGTAACTCTTTATGCTGCCGACTGCTCCACGCCAAGGACGGCTTTTAACCTTGGAGAAGTAGTTTGCGCGAAAACTGATGGAGTCGATCTGACGACGACGCCGAATAACTTTTACATGAACTGGATAGATTCCCAGTTGAACAGTACTAATGGCGGCACGATTACTCAGAATCCTCAGTTTTTCCTGTTCACACCGCCGGCCGCGGACACATATAAAGCTACGATTGGAAGCCTGTCGCCGGCTGATTCGTCAATCGTCGGCAATCCGCCTCTCTTTACTGTGAGTGCAGGGGTCGGAATTGCGACCTACGCATTCCCCGGCTGCACAAATCCGAAAACAACTTTCACGTTGGGCGATACCGTATGCGTCAAGGTCAGCGGCGGCGAACCTTCATTTAACCGCCGCATTGGTTGGGTGGACCCGTCAGGAATAACTCGCACGTTCACGCCAATCACTACAGATCCCCAAACTGATTCGTTCACATTGCCGAGCACCGACACTTCAACGATCGATGTTTTCGTTGTTGATAACCGTGGTCAATGGCAAGTGAATGTGGTTTCGAGTAGAGGCTCGATTGTGCGGGGCCAACCTTTCCTCGTACAGGGCGCAACCCCGACAGCGGATCTTTCGATTTCCAAATCCCTGGTCGGAGATAATCCTGACACCGGCGACAGCTTAACGTTCGACGTTGCTGTCACGAACAACGGTCCGAATCCCGCTGAGAATGTCCAAATCTCTGATGACACACCTGACAATGCTTCGTTCCAATCTGTGACGCAGACGTCAGGACCAGCCTTCTCGTGCACGGGCACTGGTCCGGTTGTTTGTACGCGCGGAACAAACGCGAGTCCGCTGTTCCTGAATCCCGGAGAGACCGCAGTCTTCCAATTCGTTTACACGGCAACTGGTTCGACCGGAGCATCGATAACGAATGCCGCAACCGTTGCGAGTGATACCACTGAGCTCAACGAGGTAAACAACACTGCTGTCTATACCGTGATTATAGGCGGCGG
>DATEWS010000091.1:0-11919 GCA_035257785.1 Pyrinomonadaceae bacterium | reverse complement strand
GGTGGACCCCTGGGACTGATCCGGTCCCAGTCTTCGTTCGATGAGAAGAAGAGTGGTTGAGTCTCGAACTGCAACAACAGCGCCGGCGATTGTGTCCGCGCAGCGCTCGACAGCACCACGCCGCGTTCACGCTTTTGTTGTCGAGACAGGCTCGTAGCACACGCACCGCAGTCCATGTGACACGGCTGACTTATCGAAGCAGATTCAGCAGCAGGACCTGACGAGGAACTGCTGTGTGAGTGTGGAGCAGTATGAACGGGTTCAGCGACGATGGTGATGCCATCATCCTCCATCGTCGCGTCCTTCAGGCCGCACATAGGCTCCGAGGTAGGTGGAAGAACCCGTTTCGGCGCGATACCCGAATCACAATGCGCTTTGCCCGCGCAACACGGCATCGTGTCGGACGATGCTGTCGCAACCGGCAATAGCGGCACTACAAACGAAAGAGCTACAAAGAAGCACAAAAAGCACAACGCGGCTCGCGAGAGCTGTTGGTGCTTTATGAAATTCTTCGTAGCCATTGCGATAAACCTACTGGCTCGGCTTTGGAGATACAGGTTTCCTGACTAATTTCATCTTGCACTTCGGACATAACCCAGGTTTTTTCGAGGCCACGTCCTCGTGCATGGGGCAAACGTATTGGAACCTGGCAGGTTTGGAGTGGGCCGAATGTTCCTTCTGCGCTGCGTTGACAGTCACAGAATACATGCTAGTTGCGCTTAGAAGCAACGGCGCGGCGAGCCACACGATTAGAAGGCGCGGAAATTTCATTTCACCCACTGGAGATGCCCTCTTCCTGCTCACGCCGTCATCTAACGCGAGCAGGAAAAGTGCTTTGATAGTGCTCCGACGCTGATAGGTGGGTCGTGGTTTGTTTATGCAGCGCCAGGCGATACCACGACAGACGTGAACCCACCATCATCTGGTGTGGTCACCGTGCCGGTGCCGTCGGTAGAGGTAACGTTTGACGTAGAGGTACCCGATACAAGGTACCAGGTTGTGGTCTTGGTACCCTTACCGCCCGGAAAGTTCCGGAAGGGCTCGCCCACATAATACAATTCAAGATACTGCGCTCTTCGGTCAGTCGCCTTGTAAAGACCAGCCTTGGTACAGGTTGTGCCTGTTGCACCGCTGATTGTTTGCATGATTCCTACTCCTCCTTCTGGATGGAAGTGATCCTGTTAACGTGCTTCCGGCATGAGTGGAAGCGTTTTGTTGAAATCCTCACCGGCACGCATTGTTGGACTAGCACTCCATAATTAGAGCGACTCCCATCGCAGCGTCACCGCTTCATCAGGACGATACGCAATTACCATGAGCTTGACGGTCATTTGAAAACTCTTGTCTCTCGAATCAGCAATACGCACGAGGTAGATGTGCCCCAATTTAATGGGGGCGTTTGCCGATGACTTGACTTCGGAAAGTTGGGATGCCTCCTTCAGCGGTTGCCAGGTTACTTTGACCGCGTCGCTGTTGTCCTGGAGGACCATGATCTTGTCCTCCTCGAGACGCAATGAAGCGAACCCGACGCCACCATTTTCAGCATCATCGTAGCCATAGCGCCCGCGAAGATCGTTGGGTGTGCCGAGATCGACGATAGCTGCCACTCGATTCAGCTCAATGCCGGTAACAAGACTGCCGTTACCTGCCGACGTGTAGCTCAGATCGCTGCAACGGTTTTCCCATTTGTTGTTTACAAACGCCATCCCTTCTTTCCCGTCCTTAAAGCAGAAGTTACGGGCCAAAGGATCCAGGAGGTAGAGGGTGAAAACTCCGCCCCGTTTCCGCGGCTGGGTGGCCTGTTTGTCATCAGGCATTGCCGGCGTTTGTGCGCGCAGCAACTGTGGGACACCAAGTCCAGCCAACAACAGAACGAAAGAGACAAGAAGCTTTTTCATGACCACGACTCAAATCGGCCCTACCCCTTACCGGCTGGCCAGGTTGGCCAGCGGCACGAGTTGCTGAAACTTGTTGTATTCGATATGTCGCGCTTCATTCCGCCGTCTCAGCTCCTTGAAGAAGAAAAACGGAATGAATTCGGGGCTGTAATCGTTGCTGATCCAGTCCCTGGGATACGTGTAGTCAAGTTTGTAAAGATCAAAATCATTCTGGCAAAGGTTCAGCGTCTCGGTAACAGCCCTTACGAGCAAAACGTTATTGAGAGAACCATTAGCATCGGGATACCGGTACAAGAGACCATTCTCGCGAGCGCGTCGCTGCCACTCCTGCACCACCTTCGAAGCCCTTTCGTACTGCCGAGAATTGATTTCAAGCCGCAGAATCACTTCTGAATCGCCGTGCGCTTCTCTCAGATAGTCTTTATAAGTGGCCGCTGGAACTGCACCGAAGGCGACTTTCCCATGGTCGGAATAAGTACCCGCGGCATCAATCGTCGGAACGCCTCCGGCCAACTTAATGACCATAGGAAAGGCTGAACCACTCGTGTCGTAGAACTCGTTCTGACGCGCAACAAGAATGATGAAATAACGATCCGGATCTACTCTGGTCCATCTGACTTTTCCTGCGACGCCGGGTATCTCGCAGGTGAGTGATGAGTCATCGTAGCTGACCACTTTCATGGTCGCTTTAGTCCGGCCGAAAATTCGGTTCTTGCCGGTTGCGGTGAACGAGATCTGCTTGTCGGGAGCTTTCTGCTCAGGAGGCGCGTCCATCGGAAGCGGTTCCTCAACGAACTCGTACTGTGCAGTCGCGATCTCTACAGGTTTCGCGTCGCCGGAAACCTTGAGCACCTTTACGATTCCTTCAGAGTTGAACTCGTAAAGACGCGTTTCAGTCTTCGAGATTTGCGCCTTCCAGGTGCCGAGGATATCGCATGGGCACTTCTTCTTCTCCAGGCCAAAGGCCGGTTCGCCCGCTGGAGTCGGTTGTGCAGCGGGACGCGGAGCCGGTTTTTGAGCCGGTTTTTCTTGCTGCGCTGAAGCGGGTTTTTCCTGTTGCGCCAGAGCCGTTCCACTTGCCCCCAGAAGCGCAAGAGCCAATAGCGAGATTATGGCAGTTAGTTTCATAGTGATGTCCTTACCGTACTCGGATTTGATGGGACCAGGAGTAGAAGACGCGCGGAGCAACTGCTACTCCCGATCCCTGATTCAATTGGCTGGCTAACTGTGCGGCGTAGCTGTCGAACCGGATAAAACTAGTTCATACCACCCCGGCGATAACCGTGCTTCTTGATCTCATCCTCGATCTGTATCTGCCGTTTCCGGACTTCGATGACGTTTTCTGCGTATGACTTTGGCGGATCCTGCCAGGATATCCTTTTCAGGATATTCGCATTCGTGGCGAACGCCTGAGCCATGCCCCAGGAGTTTCTTGCGTCATTGATAATCCGCAAATAGCTGCTGTGCAGAGTTAGGTCGCTATCGAACCCTGGATGGTCCATGCCAAACAGCCGGAAGCGGATAGTCTCGATGTCGTAGGACGCTCCGGTTAGGAAATACCAACCCGGCAGATCGGCGTTTCGCGTTTCTGCATAGTGCTTCAACGCGGTCGGCGTGTCTTCCTCGGGTTTGGTGGTTATTGAGTAAAAGAAGAGGTTCTTGCCCATACGATCTTTCAGCTCGCGGTAGATGGTTTTCAGGGTCTGAGTCACCACTGGACAAGAGCCGTGACATTCAGCGTACATGAAATTGACCACACACTGCTTTCCTCTGATCAGATCGTCATAGAACTTCACCTCTTCGTTGTTGTGCGTTCGGAGTACGGCGTTTGTGTACCGCGTGGTGCCGGGTGATGCTGGATGCGGTTCAAATCCTCTGCTTAACATCTCTCTTATATTCATTACGCCACCTCCTCATCAACAAGAAGCCCCTGTTTGGCTTTCTCGAGCAGCCGTTCTTTGGCTTTCATTTCTAATTCGCAGACTTGCTGGTTGGCCAGGCAATCATTCAGACTCGCCTGGTCGTCACAAATATCCCAGCGCACCATCATGAAATTGTCCTCGTGGGCCATGTTGTGGCAGTGGATCAGATATCTGCCGTGATAATCACGGAACGACATCTTGATCAATGCACCTTGCCCAGCTTCCAGTCGATAAACGTCTCTTCTACCGGAGGCCAGCGGGAACATAGGAAGGCTGGGGTTGCCAAGCTCGGCGACCAGGACGCCGTTTACGAACCGCTTCAAAGTGCGACCCTCCTCGAAGTGAATGTGTACCGGGTGGGTCCAGCCGGACGCGATGTTGTTATTCAACAGCCACTCCTCAGTGGTGCCCCTGAGAATACAGTGAGCTGAGTGGTCCGGATCGAATACGCAGCCAACTGTATCGAATGGTCTCTTGACTCTGAACCGGCCACCCACGAGCACAAACTGCCACTCCCAGGTATTGTCGGTCGGCCGCTGTAGTAAGTCCGGATAGGTGCAAAGCGTCGAGGGAATCGGCGGCGTATCGACCGGGAACCATGCTTCCGTGTTCACGACCCTGAACTGCATCAGAACGTTTCCAATGTTCAATCCCGGCGGCAGCGGATCCGGCGACGGGTTGCCCACAAACATCGTCCTGTTTTCTTTGAGGTAGAGCTTGTCGCCCTGTTTGAATTGCGCGAAGTCAATAATGACATCGTAGCGCTCAGCGACACTCACCCGTATCCCGCCAGGGACTATAGGTGTCGTTGTGCTGTTGCTATTGCCGGCATTGGCTCCAGCGTCAACTGGAATCGGATGCTCGAGGAAGTTCGCGTCGGTAGCGACCACAACCATCGTTCCGACGGAGCCATCGGGTTTGATCAGAGTAAGATCGTAAGTCTGTGTCGGTCCGGTGTTAAGGATGCGGAACCGGTACTTTCGCCGTCTGACGGTCATATACGGCTGAATCTTTCCGTTGACGATGAACTTGTCGCCGCCGGCGGCATTGACCAATTCAGTGCGTCCGTTAGCGGTGGGACAGAACCTATGATCGACAAGCTCCAAAGGAAAGTCGGTGACACCGTAGTATCCCGGCAACTGGAGCGAGCCTGCGCTCGGGTGCTCATGGCCCGGATCGGTCGAGTCATAGACGATGTACATGCCGTTCATACCCAAAACGTTGTTGGGCAGCGTGAACTCTGCACGGTGATCGTGGTACCAGAAGGAACCCATCTTCTCTTTTGGATCACCGACCCCGTCACCACCCGGGTTCCCGCCAAAAGCATCGATACCGGCGTAGACATTTGGATAAAGATTGTCTTTCCAGAATCCTATCGGAAACCAGTCGCCGGCGAAACCGTCGCTCTCTGAACCGTGGTGCCCGTTGTGCAGGTGGATGGTCATCTCATTCCGGCCAAACGTGGTGGTGGACGCCGGTAAGTTATTTCTGAAGCGGACGAGGCTGGATTTGCCGTACCTATTCAGCATAGTTGGGCCTGGAAACTTGCCATTGAAACCCCAAATGTAGGTTGGCGAGAAATCCGAATGGAAAGTGTGCAGACCGGGTTGGGCTGATATGTCGTACGTACGAATGGGCGGAGCGAACTGCGCCCAGCGCTGATGCGGCTCTCGGTCGGCTTCACCCGCTCCTGTGTTAGGAAACTCCGTTGGCTGCGGATTCAGAGGACGGTCAATCTCAGGAAACGGAGCCAGGAATTCATCCACAAAGGGATGATGTGGTGGACTGTTGACTGGTGTAACGCAAATCACCGGTTCGGCAATCGTCTGAAAGCCAAGTGCCTCTTTAGAAGTCAACATGTTTGGGGCCAACACACCGACGGCCCCCGCTGCTGCTCCTATCTTGAGGACAGTTCTTCTACTAACTGTGCCTTCAGTTTTATTCTCGATCTCCGGCCGGTTTTCTGCCTTCTTTTTAGGCATAGAATCTCCTTTCAGCCGTTGGGTTTGGCCTCAATCCAAGTCCCTTGCTGGTGGTTTTGACCCTTACTCGAAGAGTGTCGCTGTATAGCTCCCGAATCCTGATCTAACTTCCCGACAAAGGCGATCAGTTTGAAAGGCGAGGGCTTCTGCTGAAACCTGTTGAGTAACGTCAGTTGACTAAAACGAAATCGATGGTGAAAAAATCACTTGTGCGCTGAATCGTGCGGAAGATTACGCCCTCAGTTTTTGAACTACAAGGTTTCTTGCTTGGCGTATTTTGTCGTTCATTAGCGGATTTTGCTCCGACCTGAATTTGAGCTTTTGGAAACATGGACCATCCTTTAATTCAAGTACGAGAACATACAAACCATCAGTTGTAATGAAGGCAGCACTGACTGTTTTGCAATGCGGAGGAGTTGCTGTCGGAGTTGCCCGGGTTTGTCTTCGCCGTTTCCGTTATGATCTTCCTCGGCGCCGTTGCTCCTGAAACGCGAACGGTATAGTGCTGGCGAGTAACCATAGGTTGATTTGAAATCTCGCACGAAATGACTCTCGTCGTTCAGCCCAACCTGGAAAGCGATCTCTTTCACGCTGAGGAAACTCGATTCCAATAGCCCCTTTGCGCGCTCCATTCGCAGCAATCTCAGGTAGCGAATCGGAGGCATACCAACATCTGATTTGAAGATGTGGCAAAGACGCCAGACGGAAAGGTTAACGGATTGCGCGAATTCGGTAAGAGACAGTTCACCGCGAACGTCTTCGCGCATCATCTGAATGATTTTTTCTACTCTTTTATCCAAGGCAACACCCTGGCGAGATAGTTATCCCAGCCGAATCTCAAATGATGACGAAGGCTACGAAACCTTATTCATCACTTACTCGATTGAATACACGTGAGGTCTATATCGGGTCTGGGCGGACGTACAGTGTGGCAAAACTGAGTCGGGCAATACTTTGGATCGCATTTGCGAGGTGCGATAATCCTTCGAAAGAACGCGTGGGAAGGGGTTCAATTCGAAGGTCGCGACTTTTTACTACAGGAGAGAAAAAGTTGTCAACCCGAACACAAAATTGTAACTACTTTGAAATGTGCGTTTACATTTACGCGCTGAATTAATGGACCATAGAACACGCGCATCGGGTTCGCGTTGCATCGGGGGATCCAATTTGTCTGGTGTAGCTGCGAGACGTTACTATCTGAGCAGTGCTTTTCCGATCAATGTTTCTGTTTGAAAGGTGTCTTTTTATGTCGTCATACCGGCTCTGTTTTGCTGCGCTTCTGATCGCAATCCTCGTCTTTTCAGCAGTTATAACTCCGGCTCAGAAGTCTCGCACTCAGGATGCTGCACGTCACTCGAGTGAAGCAGCAAAAACTTTCACTGAGATCATGAACGTCAAAGATAAAGCGATACCGCAGGAACTACTCGACACTGCTGAAGCCATCGCAGTCTTTCCCGGAGTGATCAAAGCGGCGTTCCTTGTCGGTGGACGTGGTGGCCAGGGCGTGATTAGTCGTCGTGTCAAAGGCGGTTGGAGTGCGCCCGCGTTCTTTAATCTTGGTGGCGGAAGTTTCGGACCGCAGATCGGTGCGCAGAAAACTGATTACGTGCTAATTATCATGAACGAGAGTGGTCTCAATGGTTTGCTCAAAGACAAGTTTGAGCTCGGTGGTGAAGTAGGTATTGCTGCTGGTCCAGTCGGGCGTGAGGCCGCAGCTTCGACGAACCCGCGTCTCGATGCAGGCATACTCTCTTACTCACGAAGTAAGGGAGCATTTATCGGCGCTGCATTAAAAGGCGCAGTGATCACGCCTGACAACGATCTCAACGAAGCGATCTACGGAAAGAAAGCGGAGGAACTGTTGAAAGCGAAGCCGATGACGTTTGCGCAGATGCCGCCGTCAGTGCGGATCTTTCCGCGCACGCTTGTGCGCTACTCGATTCGCTGAGAGAGTGCGTCGAAAAATTGATCACTCCAAACTCTTGACGCATTCACGAGCGCGTCCTAGAATGCCTCGTCACCGTTAGCGGCTGATCTGATCTCTCAAACTACAAGCGGGCAACCACAATCGGGAACTCCTGAACGAAATGCTCCCACGAACGCAGCGACAAAAAGAGATTCTCGATTACATCACTCGGTTCCAGGAACGACACGGTTACATTCCATCTTACGCACAGATCGCGCGACAGTTTGGAGTGAAGTCACGCGCGACGATTGCAAAACATATCGCTGCGCTGGAGCGTCGCGGTTTGTTGGTCCGTGAACACGAAGACGGATCGTTTGCGTTGAACGTAAAGGTGGAAGACAAGAGCAGCGACTCGTTGTGTGAGGTTAAGCTGCTCGGAAGAATCGCTGCCGGTGCACCGCTTGAAGTAGTCGATTACGAAGAACGTATCCCAGTGCCCCGCTTCCTGCTCGGTCGAGTGAAACCCGATCGCGTTTATGCATTGCGCGTGAAGGGCGACTCGATGATCGACGAGCATATTTGCGACGGCGACATTGCGTTGATCGAGAATCGCACCGATGCTCGCGATGGTGAGATCGTGGTGGCGTTGCTGATTGAAGAGAACCAGGCGACGCTGAAGCGGATTTACCGGCGCGGTATGAACATCGAGTTGCAGCCGGCCAACTCGCAACTTCAACCACTCACGGTTCCAGCCAGCCAGGTCCGCGTGCAAGGCATCTTCCGCGGCCTGCTCCGGCCGAGTAACTAAGAAGAATTTCACGCAAAGGCGCAAAGTTTAACAAAGGCACAAAGAATAGCGCCTTTCTTTGTGCCTTTGCGAAACCGTTGCGCCTTTGCGTGAAACTATTCAAAGCTCCGGAGCGGCAGCGATCGCTGTAACCAATTGTCATCCGGATACTTCGCATCCGCGTGTATCAAGTGAACCGTGTACGCATGTCGCGAGCGCGCCGATCGATTCTCAAAACTGCGATGTGGCAGCAGCCCATTCAAGAGGATCAAGCTCCCTTTCTCCACCTCGAGCGGAACTAACTGATCTTCCGGCCACGGTTCCGTGTTGAAAGTCTTAAAGTTCATCCCTTCGGCCGTCCGCACCCAACGTGATTTAAGCCCGCTTCGATGTCCACCGGGGATAGCCCACAGACACCCATTCTCGATCGTCGCGTCTTCCAACGCGAACCATAGCCCCACGATATCCAGCGGCTCGGTATAAAGGAACGTACTGTCCTGATGACACGTCACCTCACCGCCGATGTTCGGCTGTTTGAAGATGTACATGGATTGCAGCAGCAATGCATCTTCAAATCCGATCGCAGCAGCGAGCTCCTTCACGTTCGGATGACGCGAGAAACGATCGAACAGCGGATCGAGATCGTGAAGTGCGTGCCCGATCTTGTTGATCGACTTTTCCTTCTCAAACTTCAGTGTTCCATCGTCATTGAACGCATTCTCTTCGAAGAAGAAGCGAATCTTATCTCCGGAAGTTAAGAAGTAATCATCGGTAAGACGATTCTGTTCGTGAGTTGAAAAAACAGATACCACTTCGCGCGGATCAAACAGGTGGACTATCTCCGCCGCCCGCTCGCGTAGCTGATCGCACGCGCTCTTGTCGGCAAAGTGCTCGAGCACAAGAAAGCCGGCGTGGTTGTACTGCGCAAGTTGTTCCTTCGAAATCGACATTAATAACGCGTAATCGAAACCGTTTTTGGGTCACTGCTGCGCTACCCGGTTAGGCGGTGATTATCAACCACTGCAATCTCTATATTCGTCAGTAGTTCGATGGCTCTTATATCAGAAAGGATCTTGAGGTAAAAGAAATGAAAACTACCAAACTTACCGGCATGGCGATGGCTCTTATGTTTGCCTGTCTGAGTTTCGTAACCACAGCCCGCGCCGACGGCGCTCGCTCCTACATCTCACCTTCCGGTAGTGACAATCGTCCCTGTACACGCAACCAGCCTTGCCGCACTTTTGACGCCGCAATAGCGAAGACTGACGCGGGCGGCGAGATCGTCGCGATGGAAACTGGCACGTACGATCCAACGACGATCGCGAAATCGATAACACTCACCGCAGCTCCGGGCGCCGATGTTGCGATCCGCGCCAACAGCGGTAATGCGGTGACGATTACTGCGAATGCCGGAGACATCGTTGTGCTGCGCGGGCTCCGTATTGGTGGTCCAGGTAAAAACGCCACCGGAACCGCCGGAGTTTTCTTCAACATCAATTCACCGTCGTGCTGTGTAGCGTTGCACATCGAACACTCGATCATCAGCGATTTCGAGCGAGGCGTGCAGATGGAACTCGGTGTGGCCAGTCGTTTGATAGTTAGTGATTCAGTTTTTCGCGCGAACAAAACCGGAATCAACATGTTTGTCGGCGGCGCGGACGGAAATGGCGCGTCGATCGATCGCAGCCGCTTTGAAAGCAATGAAGTAGGACTGAGGCACTTCGGTGGAAACTCTGCGGCAGTCAGCAACAGTATCGCCAGTGGAAACGGAATCGGCTTTCAAACTGAAGGTAGCGGCAAGTTGGAACTCTTCTACACCGTAGCTTCAAAAAACGGCACGGGCGTTAAGGCTGACGGCGGAATCATTCGGGTCGCCTACTCCACTGCCACTGGAAACGGGCATGGTTGGTCGCTGAGTGGCGGCACGATCGCGTCGATGGGCAACAACATGGTTCTAAACAACGACGTCGATATTTCCGGTGCGATCAATCTTGTTACGTTTCTTCCAAGATAGCCACTTGTATTTGGAGGGGCCGAACGCGATGTATTACGAGGTTCAAGCCAAAGAAGTCTGTTGTGACGTTCGCGTTTCGGACATTATCTGGATCCACACACGCCGCAGCGTGTACGAGTTCTTTGTTATCGATCCGGTGAAGGCTTACGGCGTGGTGAAAGGCGGAGTCCTGGGCGCGGTAGCAAAAGAAGGCTTCCTGTGTCTCCCCCTTCCGCTCGCCGTTGGCCGGCGCGCGGAGTTATTGATCGAGTCATCGAAAGGTGCTCGATACGTAACCACCTCGCCGATCACGAATGTCCGGCATTTCCGGAGTGAGTAACGAAGACAAAACGATATTGCTTTCGCACTCCCTCGGTGATATAAGCTCCGCGATTTCACATTCCTTTCTCATGGGAGCCCCCAACCATGAAGAATTTCTCCCGCTCCATCTTCCTGGTCGTTTTCACATTTGCTTACCTTCAATGTCATGCTCAGAACCCATGTGCTCAAGGCGAAGCGTATCGCGGCTGCAAGGCATGTGGAACTGCGCAGAGCATTAAGGGTAAACGGCTGAACGTTCAAAAGAACCGCAGTACCCAGGCCACTGCGCCATCGAAACTGACAGTCGCGGAAATTCGCAAGCCCGCGAACAACAACGCCTTCAGCCCAAGCCAACAAGTTTGGGTAGTGGGGTATGTCGCGAGCATAGATAAGGGCGGTTTTCAGGAAACGTGTAACTGCGATCGCGATGACTTGCGCGACATACATATCAACATCGTTGCCGATCCTTCGGAAGTGAACGACAAAACAAAGTACGTAGTGGTGGAAATTACGCCACGTTGGCAACCGAAATTTAGTCTCGATGACAGCGACTATGACGCAATGCTTGCGAAAGTTACCCATCAGCTTAAACACAAGTGGGTGCGATTTGAGGGCTGGATGCTGTACGACTACGTTCACGAGAAGGAAGCAAAGAGCACCGCGCCGGCCAATGTTCCCACCTGCAAAGACGACGGAACCGATCCGGATATCTGCGTCTGGCGCGGAACTCCCTGGGAAGTCCATCCAGTCACGAAATATGCAGTGGTACCCAATCCCTAGAGATTTGAAGCAGACGACTCGACAGTTGGCTAGCCAGGCTAATCGCCAGTTGTACCTGCTTATTTCGTGAGTACATACAAGATGATCAGCAGCAGGAGAATGCCGATGACGCTGCCGGCGACAACTGTTTTGGACCAGTTGCGACCGACCTGTATCTTCGTTACACCTGACGCGCCTTCAAACTCTGCGCTCATTTCATAATCCTTCTTGCGTTGCTCCATTAGATCGGCATTGTTGACGAAGTTGGCGATGTCTCTTGACGCGTTTGCGTATTTGATTTCGCCTCGTTTCTTTTCGGCGACCAATCGCATCGCCTCTTCGGCGGCCTTT
>DATEWS010000090.1:0-3551 GCA_035257785.1 Pyrinomonadaceae bacterium | reverse complement strand
GGCCCATCTCGCGAGAAGTAGTCCGATACTGGCGCCGAGAAATGCCAGCAGCAGGTTTTCCGTCAACAACTGCCGCATCACGCGCCACCGGCCTGCACCCAATGCCGTCCGGACCGCTAGTTCTCTGCGTCGTACGTTGCCGCGAGCCAGTAGAAGATTCGCGATGTTTACACAAGCAATCAGTAGCACGAACCCAACCGCCACCATCAGCAGCAACAGCATCGGACGAACTTCCTCGGTCAGCTCGGATTGCGGGATACCTAATCGGGTAATCACTTGTGAATTACGATCTTTATTAAACTCACGCGAGATCGTTTCGACTTCCGTGCTGGCCTGCGCGAACGATACGCCTGGTTTGCGACGGCCGATCACCTCAAGGTAGCCGGCGGGATCATTTTCGTCCGTAGGCGTGAATGCGAGGGGCGTCCACACATCCGTCTTAGTGAAAAATCGAAAATCCTCGGGCATCACGCCGACAACCGTGTAGGAGTCACCATTGAGTGTGATCGTTTGTCCGATAATTTTCGGATCACCCGCAAACCGCCTTTGCCATAACTCGTTGCTAAGTACGACAACATGATTTCCGCCGGGACGATCCTCATCTTCGACGAACGCCCGGCCCTCTCGAGGCACGACACCGAGCAGAGAAAACAAATTGGCTGAGACTTGAAACCCTTGTAGCCGCTCGGCCTCCCCGCTTCCCGTAAGATTTGCGGGCCAACCCTTATTACTTAGGGCCGCGAGATCACTAAAGACGCTGTTGTCTCGCTTCAGATTCAGAAAAGCGATTGGCGACAAAGGAAATTTCGATTCTCCACCGGCGGTGTTGTAGATCGTCGCGAGCGCTTCGGCGTTAGCGTATGGCAGTGGCTGCAACAGCACCGCATTAACGATGCTGAATATAGCGGTGTTCATGCCAATGCCCAGGGCCAACGTGAGTACCGCAATGACGGTGAAAGCCGCGTCGTGTCGCAGCATACGGATCGCGTAACGCAGGTCCTGCCACAGTGTCTCCATTAGACCGCCCCCTCTAACTGAGTATCCCAACTCTTTAATCCGGGTGACGCGCCCGAATTGTGTTTCAGCTAACCTGCGAGCTTCGTGAGGCGACATGCCCTTCCTAATATATTCCTCAGTTTTCATATCGAGGTGAAAACGGAGTTCCTCATCGATCTCGCGGTGAACAGCCTCGCTATCTCGCAGAGCCCGGAATCTGTCTCGCAAAACTTTCCACGACCACATGCTATTGCCTCCTCTTACGTGGCCTTTAACACTTTGGTGACCGCCGTTGAGAGGTGCTCCCATTGAGACTCTTCAGTGGCGAGTTGTTTGCGACCTCGTCGCGTTATCTTGTAGAAGCGCGCGCGTCGATTGTTTTCTGATAGTCCCCACTCCGACGCGATCCAGCCCTTTTGCTCGATTCGATAAAGAGCGGGGTAAAGAGTCCCTTCTTCGATTCGGAGCATGTCTTCCGCCAGTTGCTGAATGCGCTGGCCAACGCCATATCCATGCATTGGTCCCAACGAGAGTGCCTTTAGGACCAGCAAGTCGAGCGTACCCTGCGGCAGTTCCGACTTCTGTTTCACAAGTTAACTGCTCCCCTCTTTGCTTCTAGGGATGCATGGTCTCACAAGTTGGCTGACAAATTCAATAGAGTGATAGAGTTTTTTCGGAAGCAGCGAAGCGGATACGCGGATGGAACTATGTGCACAAACTCAGATGAGAGATTTTTGTTAACGTTCAGTAGAGGTCTGGTTGGGCCAGTTTGTCCCGCAGTTCTAGAACCTCACAGGACCTCAGACGTCTCCAGCGCGCGTTGGATTTTTCTTCTTCTTGTCGGCAACTAGCCCGATTTTGTCCACGCCGACTTTTCTTACCTCGTTGATGACATTCACTACGTCGCCGTAGGCAACGCCCGCGCCGCTCTTGATATACACGATTCGATCCTGTTGGTTCTTGATGTTTTCGAGCATACGCTGGACTTCCTCACCGAGCTGCTCTTTTCGCACGCGTTTCTTCCCGAGGTAGTACTCAACATCATTTGGGATGGAGATTACGACCGACGATTCGTTCGTGATTTTCGGATCGACATCGGCGTTTGCCATGTTATTCGGCACCGGAACTGTGATGCCAGGCTGCAAGAAAGGTGCGACCACCATAAAGATGATTAGCAACACCAGCATGATATCGACCATCGGGGTTACGTTAATTTCAGCTTGAAGGCCGCGCCCGCGCGCTCCGGCTGTCATTCCCATAAAGATCTCCCTTCCAACAATAGCTTTGACAACCGCAGTCGATGTTTTGTTCCACAAGCGAGCTAAACAAAAACACCCGCAGGCTTGTTGAAACCTGCGGGTGTCTTCGTTCGCGGAAAAGCTAAATCACTTACTACTCACCAGGAATACATCCCAGGCCCAAGAACCTAACTCTTGAAGTGTTGATAGCCCCCTCTGCGGTGGGCCATTTTCATGCTTGCACACAGCGGTCAGTTCGGTCCTATTCGACGCTAAGTGAGGGTTGCTACCCACATCGAGCGACCAAACGTGCCAAGTATAACGGTCGGGCCTCCCACGGGGAGAATCGCAAAGCGCAGATCACCGCAATGCGGGCGTCGAGGCAAACCAATCGATGCCCGTTGCCAAGTCTTACTGTCGTCCCTGCTGATGTACACAGCGTCATCCGTCGCCGCCAAAAGCCCCCGTGGAATTTCCGAATTCGGCGCCACAACACAACGAATCCAAATAGCAGTTCGTTCGGCAATCCCGTCGCTGATGTCGGACTCCAAGTGCCATTTTCAAGCCGCAGGATATAGTTTTGCACCGCCGGCACCCCGAGCGGAGCGCTCCCGTCCGCCTTTTTTTCGATCGCGGCCAGCAAGACCCCAAAGATTGAACTTGTGTCGAGCGCCACGATGCGCAGAATTGTGCCGCCAGTCATCTGTGTCCCTGGTGACGGCTTCGGTAATTTTACCGGCTGCTCCACCACGTTCCCAGCGTTCGTGTCGATCGCAAAAACTTTGCCTTGCCCCGTCCCCACGAAAACCTGATCCCCGCGGATTGCAGTTTGCGTGTTCATTCTTCCGCTGAAATCGATTGGAATCTTCACTGTGATCTTTTCTCGCATCCGGCCACATAGAACCGGAGAGTGAGAAATGAGCGCAAGCAACATAGAGGCAGTGTTGGTGGTCGGGCACGGGAGCCGGCGCGAGGAGGCGAATGAAGATGTGCGCCAGGCAGCCCTGCAAATTCGCGCACACGGACGCTTCCCACTTGTAGTCGCCGCGTTTTTGGAAATCGCTCAACCAACCATTGCCGAAGGCTTTGCTCAGCTTGTCGAACGCGGCGCGAAGCACATCGTCGTTCATCCCTACTTTCTTTCTCCCGGCCGGCACACACGCGGTGACATTCCCGTCGAGGTTCGTGCCGCCGCCAATCGCTACAACAACGTCACGTATCAAATAACTGAGCCGCTTGCGGCGCATCGTCTGGTCATCGACGCTTCTATCGAACGCATCCGCGAAACAGGCACGCAAGACACCGCGGGCAAGGTTT
>DATEWS010000089.1:0-6105 GCA_035257785.1 Pyrinomonadaceae bacterium | reverse complement strand
GCACGCGTCACTCCTACACCGGAAACATCACGATCTACAACTGGGGAACATACTTTACCGGGCACACGACTGATGGATCGTTCATCGATTACACCTATTGGAGCGGCACCGGTGGCGCGATTACCTCCGCCACGGCGACGTATCCGAACGGCACGACGATCTATTACAACGTGCAGGGAACAGGCGCCGTCTACCCGAGTATGATCATCGATGCAAATGGCAACTACATCACCATTTCATATGTGAACAACCAGGGACCACGTATTCACACGATCGTGGATACGTTGGGCCGCGCAATCACTTTCCATTACGATTCGCTCAACCGTCTGACTGCTATCGCTGCGCCAACTTTGAGCAGTGGAACGCGCACCCTGGTCAGGCTCCATTACACTCAACTGGCCCTCGGTTACTCATTCAGCGGACTGACCGCGAACGTGCGCGACTACTATCCGTATGTAATCGACGCCATTTACTTTCCGGCCTCCGGAAGTGGCTACTGGTTTGATAGTTACTCGACGTACGGCATGCTCAAGAAGATTAGTGAGCGGCGCGGCATGACCTTTAGTGGTCCAGCTCCGGTGCCGCCAGGTCAGTCGACCGATCAGGGAACTATCACCGCAGGACAAGTAACGCGCGAAGAGGTTTATAACTATCCGCTGAACACCAGCGACACCAGCGGTACGCAGGCAAGTGGTCTCACCGACGCGCCGACCTACACTTCCTGCACTGAAACGTGGACACGTGATGGCACTAACTTCGATTCCGCCACCACTACTTACGAAGTGCATCTGAATACATCACCGCGCACAGTGAAGATCACTTTGCCGAATGGCACTTCGACCACACAGTATTCTTACAACTCGCCTGGTACTTTTTCTGATGGCCTGGTCTACCTCGATGAAACGAAACTGGGCACGACTCTACTCCAAAGCAGTTCGTCTGCATGGGAGCAGGGAGCATATGAATCAGTGCGTCCAACTTCCATTACCACCACCAATCAGCTGGGACAATCGACCGCGACGCAATACAGCTATGGCTCGGTTTACAACCAGGTTACAGACGTTCGTAACTATGATTACGGCGGCGCACTGCTGAAATCAACACGCACCACATACCAGAACAACTCCCTCTATACCAGCAGCCGGCACATCTTCAATCTTCCGCTGACGGTTGACGTTTACGCGGGCGACAACGTTACGAGAGTGTCGCGTACTGAATATCAATACGACGGCCAGGCGATGGTTGCTGCTCCTGGAGTGGTCCAGCACGATCAATCGTACAACCCGTACGCGGACGCCGAAGGATATTGTTACTGGGATTTCGACTGGAACGATCCTGACTGTACCGGCGGATGTTGGGACTATAACTGCGATGGTTATTGTCCGCAGTACTACATCTGTCCATACAACGGTACAACTGATTACCGCGGCAACGTGACTCAGGTAACCACCTATGCTGACGCTGCGGCTCTAACCGGCGCAGTGGTCGAGACCAGGCAATACGACGTCACTGGGAATCTGGCTGTCAGTTCAAATTCATGTTGTCAGCAAACCACCAACACTTACAGCGTTTCGAACCAATATGCGTATCCAGTGTCGCAAACAAGCGGTTCTCCGACCGATGCGCTTAACCAGGTAACGACCAGTGCCACTTACGACTTCAACACTGGCCTAATGCTCAGCGCGACTAATGAAAACGGTCGAGTTTCGCAAACCACCTACGACACAACCTCCTTGCGTCCAGTGACGGCGACTTCGGCTTCCGGCGCGCATACGGATTTTTCGTATGATGACGCAAACCTGACTCTTACCGAGACGACCTATCTCGAATCGCATCCCACACACACGACGATCGCCAATCAGAATGTGAAACTTCTGAACGGTCGCGCCCAGGTTCGACAGGAACGAGCGTTGGGCGCGGGTGGAGTTTGGGATTACGTGGATAGTGTTTTCGACTCCTCCGGCCGGCTTACACAACAGAGCCGTCCGTATCGCAGCGGCGACACCATTCGTTGGAACACGTCCGTCTACGATGGCCTTAGTCGCGTAACCAGCACGACGGCTCCGGACGGCAGCGTGGTCCAAACTTTCTATAACGAAAGCAACAGGCCCAGTGCTGCCTCTTCAACTCCGGGCGACACAGCAAGAGTTGTCGATCCCTGGGGCCGGGAGCGATGGGGCCGCACCGACGCTCTCGGAAGATTAGTTGAAATCGTTGAACCCGATCAGAATGGATCCGGTTCAGTTGCCAGCAACGGAATGGCGACGACTTATGGTTACGACACACTTGGAAACCTGACTTCAGTTAACCAGGGCTCACAGACCCGCTCGTTCAAATACGACTCACTGGGCCGGCTCGTCGCACAAAAACTCGCGGAAGCGAATGCGACGCTGAACAATGCCGGAACTTACGTTGGATCCGGAACGTGGAGCGAGGTTTTCACCTACGACACCAGATCGAATCTGACGACGCGTACAGACGCACGCGGAGTCAAAACCGTCTACACCTACAACAACGATCCGTTCAATCGCCTCCAGTCAATTAGCTACGACACGACCGGTTTCGGCGATACAGCGAATCCTATCCTGTCGGCAGCAAGCGTCACTTACACGTACCGAACGAAGTCTACTGGCTCGGAACTGAAGGACGTGAGGCAACTTGCCAGTTCGACTACGTCGGGAATCAGCACGGAGACTCTCGCGTACGACACTGAAGGTCGCGTGAGCAGCAAGACGTTAACGATGACCAGCCGGCCTTCATATCCGTTCGTAACTGACTACATTTACGACGCGCTGGATCGCAGCACGGATGTGCGCTATCCGGCTGAATACGGGAATGGCTCTCAACTGCGCAAGCTCGTGCACAACAACTACGACGTTGCGAGCAGATTGAGTTCACTGACCGTCGACGGCGCGAGTCATGCCTCGAACATTACCTACAATGCTTCGAGTCAGGCTACCTCGTTGAATGTCGGTGCAAGCGGAGCAAACCAGATCACTGAGAGCTATGGTTACAACTCGGTGACCGGGCTCCTCGAAAGTCAGACCGTCACTCGTGGCGCCACCACGCTGCTGAATCTCGGTTACAACTTCGCTGATGCGAATGGGAAGCGCACGGGCCAACTCGTCTCCATCAGCAACAACCTGGACCACAACAAGGATCGCGGTTACGAGTACGATTCGCTGGGACGATTGAAACGTGCGACCAGTGGTCAGAACGTCAACTGGGCGCAGCGTTACTACTACGATCGCTACGGTAATCGTAACAACGTCTACTCGTTCACTGCCGAGCAGTACGTCCGTAACTTCTACCAGATGGCACTTGTGCGCCAGCCAAACTCAACCGAGTTGAATAGTTGGTTGAGCACGCTGCAAACGGCTTATGTGCAGGGACCGACGCAGTTTCTCACTGCCATGCAGAACCTGGGTGGCTCGATCTTTACGTCACAGGAGTACATCAATCGTAATCGCTCGGATCATGATTACGTCTACGATTTGTACAAGGCGTACCTGTTCCGTGATCCGGATCCCAGTGGTTGGACCTTCTGGGAACAGGGTTGTGCGCAGAACGGCCGCGCCGCAGTACGCGCGGGCTTCGATTGGAGTCTGGAATACAACATCAAGGTAGGTGGCACTAGTCCGTATTCACCTCCGGGTGGAGCAACCGTGCCGCGTGATGGCTGGTCCGATCAGGGATTCGACAGCACCAACAATCACGTAGTAAACACCGGCTGGAGCTACGATGCTGCCGGAAACCAAACGCGCGTTGCAAATGGCGCCGGGTGGGAGCGTTTCCAATACGACGCGGCCAATCGTCTGGTGAAAGTCAAAGCTGACGATAACGTGACCGTTCTCGCCACCTATACGTATGGCAACAGCAGACAACGACTGATTTCGGAAGAAGCCGGCCAACGTACCTACTACTCCGCTGACGATGGTGCAGTAATCGCGGAGTATACGGAAAGCGGTGCGGGTACTATTCCGTACTGGTCCAAGAGCTACGTCTACATAGGTGCCAGGTTACTTTCGACCTTAAGCCCGAATGGAGGCGGAGGCGCAAATGTTGATTATCACCATCCCGATCGTTTGGGAACACGCGTAGTCAGCAATGCTCAAAACACAAGCTCATTCGAGCAGGTGACATTGCCGTTTGGCACTGCCTTGAGTTCTGAATCTACCGGCATAACAAACAGGCGGTTCACCACCTACGATCGTTCAGCTACTACCGGTCTCGATTACGCTGTAAATCGTCACTACGATTCACAACAAGGACGCTTCACTCAGGTCGATCCGATCGGAATGAAAGCTTCGAGTCTCGAGCATCCGCAGTCGCTGAATCTTTATGCTTACGTTGCGAATGATCCAGTTAATCGCACCGATCCTGACGGACTCTTCTGGGGCAAGCTCAAGCGGTTCTTCAAGAAGCTTGGCAAGATCTTCAGCGCCGTCGCGGCCGCAGTCAGCCGAGTCCTGAATAATCGTTGGGTACGGATAGCAATATTCGCGCTCGACTTCATCCTGCCGGGCTTGGGTCGTTTGACCTCGGCATTTGGCAAGGCATTAACGGCTGCTTTGAAGTTGGGGTTGAAGATCTACGGAAAAATCGCGGACGTCGTTTCGGCGCTGCAACTTGCCGGCATGGCGTTACAAGGTCAATGGAAAAACTTCCTGACATCCGTAGGTCTGGGAATCGTTGCAGGCATGGTGTCGCAAGTCACAGATGCCATCAAGAAGGGAATGCAGAAGGCGCTGTGGCCAGACGATAAAAACATTAAATTCGATGAGCTCGCAGATCTTTTTGCCGGCGCCTGGAAAGGATTAAAAGACGGGCTGCACAAACTTAGGGCCACCATCGAGCACGCGTTTAAGGATTTCCCAAAGAACCTCGTGCCGTGGTATGGCAACTACTGTTCTCCTGCGGCGACCGCTGACGGAAACCCAAAGGGCGGTCTCATAGGCACTGGCATGAGCACCTACGATGAGGCTGTATGCCACGTACACGATATAGAGAATGCCGGGAGCGACAAGGCGGGAGCAGACTGGAACTTCGTGAAACATGCAGTCTTCGGATTCGGTGATCCAAACGTCACTTCGTTCGATATAGCGTTTTCCGGCCAGTATGGCGGACGACCTTTGATTGGCAGTGTTCACAAATTCTTCTCGGTTCCGATATTCATAGTCCGCGGAACATATAGAAGCCTTAAGAAGTAGTCAGGGGGGCGACAAGATAGCTGGCCAGGGTGCGCGCACCCTGGCCAGTTATCAAACAAGATTGAGAAAGGATCGAAAGCATGTGGGGAGCGAATTGGTTAGTTCGATTACGACGCGGAATTTTTGTCGCAGTCATGATTATGGCTGCGGCGTTCGAGTGTTTACCGCAGGCGAAAGTCTCGTTGAAGCTGGTGCAAACACTGAGTGATGCTGAGCTCGCGTCGTGGACCGAACCATTCAGCAAGCAGGGAGTGCTGGCGGTTCACACCGGCGATGTAGTGCAACTGTGGGACACTCGAACCGGTACGCTAAGGGCCAGTCTTCCGGGTCATAAGAAACTGCTGACAGCATTGTTTACTGCCGATGGAGAAACGTTTATTACGAGCACCAAAGAAAAGCCAGCCGGCCTGATCACCAGGCTTTGGAATGTACAAACAGGACGCCTCGAGCACACCCTGACAGGTCTTATCGTTCGTCATTCAACTGATCCGATTATGACCCTGGCTGATCACAATGAGTTGAAATTCTGGAATGCCAGAACAGGTGAACTACAGAAGACTGTACCTGCCTACAAGGGGACTTTTTCAAAATCTAAACTCAGTTTTGATGGCAGGCGCGTGGTCAAGTATTGGGGTAAGAGGGGATACCTTTGGGAAGCAAACACTGGTCGATTGATCGCGGAACTCAAACCTCCCGAAGAAAGAGACGTGCTTATCCCGTGGTACGTCAATCTCGAGTTATGGGGCGCCACGTTCAGTCCGGACTCGAAGGTAATTGCGACTCAGGACTCAATGAGCAGCATTGAATTATGGGATGCGGAAACAGGACGGATGCGCGCTCTTCTCCAGGGACATTGGAGCACGATCTACACACTCGCGTTTAGCCTTGACGGGCG
>DATEWS010000088.1:0-4953 GCA_035257785.1 Pyrinomonadaceae bacterium | reverse complement strand
TGGTAGCCATTACGGAATTTCAAACGACCCCCTGGTGTGGTTTGTTCCGGCGATTAGCGGCACTATTTTGAACCTAAAACAGGTTTCACGCAAAGGCGCAAAGACAAAGCCGCAAAGGCACAAAGCAGATCCTCTTTGCGCCTTTGCGTGAAACTTTTCTCTCATTTCAAGTCACCAAACATGTGTTGCAGCAGCGCGGTGACTGTAACCGCCGCAGTTTCGGCGCGAAGAATGCGCCCGCCGAGCGTTATGACATGGAAATCTCGTGCCCGTGCGCTTTCGATTTCTTCATCGGACCAACCGCCTTCAGAGCCAACGAGCGCTGTTATCGTCTCAGACTCACGCAGTGTTTCCAACGATTCGCCGCCACGCTCAGAAAACATTACACACGCGCCGTTGGTTTCCAGTGACTCAAACGCCACCGGCAAGCTGATTTCCGGCACAAACGCTCGTCCCGATTGTTTCGCGGCCTCGAGCGCGATGCGTTGCCACCGGACTACACGCTTCGCCGCGTCCGACTGATCACGCAGATGAATGTCCGCATATCGCGTGATCAGCGGTGTTATGCGCTTGACGCCAAGCTCCGTCGCCTTCTGCACGACGAGATCAAACTTCTCGCCTTTCAACAGCGCGACGCACAAATTAAGTTGCAACTGTGATTCAGGTTTTGCGGGCTCGACTTCCGCTTCGATATGTAACTCTGCTGCTTCACGAGTAACCGTGCAGCGAAACTCTCGTCCCTCGCCGTCGAAAACATAAACCTCATCCCCGGCTTTCAAACGCAGCACATCGCGCAGGTGACGCGCTTCGCTAGCAGCGAGGTTTACAGTTTGATCCGTCAGATTAAAAGCGGCGGGCGGGGCGTGGAATCTGCGACGAGTCATGAGCTAAACGATCAGCGCCACCCATTCGCCGTCCTGCACGACTTCGAATTCATCGATGCCGCAGGCGTGAAGACCGGCCTGGATCATCTCGATCTGTGTTTCGAGTATTCCCGAAAGGATCAGCTTGCCACAACTCAAACCCACGAGCGTGCTCATCATGTGGGTAATCACATCCGCCGTAAGATTTGCGCAGATGAGATCCGCAGAAGCGGTTGAGTCATCGACTGATCCTGTGCGGAAGTCTATCTGGTCCGATACGCCGTTCGCGGCAGCGTTCTCACGCGCGATCGCAATCGCGTCTTCATCAGTGTCGCAGGCTTCGATATGAGCGTGCCGAAACAGTTTGGCCGCCGCGATCGCGAGAATGCCGGTGCCGGTGCCGACGTCGAGAAAGCTGCCGCCGCGATAGTGTTGTTGAATCGCGTTGAGGCAGAGACGAGTAGTCTCGTGAGTGCCGGTGCCGAAAGCCATGCCCGGTTCAATACGAATGATCAAACGATCGGCGCGCTCGTCAACATCGGACCACGGCGGCGCAATGATGAAGCGACCAATCTCAACGGGCTGCCAACTCTGTTTCCATTCTTCCAGCCAATCACGTTGCGCAACCGCGCGCACGTTCATGTCGCGCACTGACGAAGTCGGCAGTTCGTAGATACGCAACGCTTCAAACAACTCATCGCGAACTCGTTCACGATTCGGCGTCGCTGAAAAATAGCCGGTGACGACGTGATCAGCGGCTTCAGTTCCAAGCGCACCAGATTCCATTAGCGCATACGCAACCGCTTCCTGCGCTGCGGGCTCAATATCGACATCGAGCGCGTACCACTCATCAGGCTGTTCTTTTGCAGTGCTCAATTCAATCCAAACTCATCCAGGAGTTGGTCTTTGTTGCGCCAATCCTCTTCGACTTTTACAAACAACTCGAGATGGCAGCGATGGCCCAAAAGCTCTTCAATCTCGCGGCGCGCGCGTATGCCGATCTCTTTCAAACGGCTCGCGCCCTTGCCGATGATGATCTTTTTTTGCGACGCTCGCTCGACGACGATCACGCAGTAGATGCGCGCGAAGTCTTCGCGGACCTCTTCGAACTTTTCAGTAACGACCGCCGTGACGTAAGGAATCTCATCGCCGGTGACGTGTAGAATTTTTTCACGCACGATCTCGGCGACCATCACGCGCAGCGACTGGTCCGTCAGTTCATCTTCCGCAAATATTGGCTCGCTCTCCGGAAGATGCCGCAAACAGCTCTCGACGAGCACATCAGTCATCTGATCTTTGAGCGCTGATATCGGAATGATCTCGCGCCACTCGTACTCATTGCGATACCAATCCATCAACGGCAGCAACGCCGACTTATCTTCGAGCTTGTCGATCTTATTCAACAACAGCAGCGCCGGCTTTTCAGCTCGCATAACCAGGTCGAGCACGAAACGATCGCCATTACCGGTCGACGCCGCCGCATCACGAATCAGGCACACGAGATCGACACCCATCAACGCGTCCTGGACCGCCGCCATCATGCGCCGGTTGAGTTCATAACCGGGCTGATGGACGCCGGGAGTATCAACAAACACCACCTGCCCTTCAGGCTTTGTGATGATCCCCTGAATCTTGAATCGAGTCGTCTGTGGCTTATCAGATACCGCCGCGATCTTCTGCCCGACAAGCCGATTGAGCAACGTCGACTTCCCCGCATTGGGCCGGCCGATTAACGCGACATATCCGCTATTCATCCGTGTTATCCGTGACCTAGCTCTTCGCCGCCGCAAATATCTGGACCAGGTTAATCAAGGTCTCCGTCGATTTCTCGAGCCCGCGACGCGAGTTGAATTCCAACTTGCCATGGAAATTCGCGCCGCCCGTGAACAAGTTCGGCGTCGGCAATCCTCGAAAAGTCAGGTTCGATCCATCGGTACCGCCCCGAATCGGTTTCAGGAACGGCTCCAATCCCGCACGACGCGCTGCTTCCATCGCGTTGTTCGTAAGCTCCGGAAAGTTCTTGAGCACTTCCTTCATGTTCTTGTAATTCTCTTTGACGTCGATCGTGATCTTCACTTCCGGATATTTCGCTGCCGTTTGGGCCACCATGTCGCGCAGCAACTTCTCTTTCGCATCGAGCCCGCTGACGTCAAAGTCGCGGAGCAAGATTTTGAGATTCGAACTCTCCACGTCGATCACACCCGCATAAGGATGAATGAACCCGACGCGTCCTTCGGTAGTTTCCGGCAGGATGTCGTGCGGAAAACGATTGAGATAATCGCCGATCGCGTACATCGCGTTAATCATGATTCCTTTGGCCGTTCCCGGATGCGTGCTCTTGCCCTGGAACGTCACGGTTGCGGTGCGCGCGCTCCACGTCTCATCGCTGATCTCACCGAGCTCTTCGCCGTCGACGGTGTACGCGAACTTTGCCCCAAAAGCTTTGACGTCAAACTTTTCAATACCTCCGCCGACCTCTTCGTCAGGCGTGAAAGCGATCGCAATGGTGCCGTGTTTGATCTGCGGATTCTGATTCAGCGTATCGATCATCGTCATGATCTCGGCACAGCCTGCTTTATCGTCTGAGCCGAGCAGCGTCGTGCCGTCGGCGGTAATGATGTCGTCGCCGATCAGTTTTTTAAGCACCGGATTCTTGTCGACTGTAATCACCTGGGTCTTGTCGTTCGGCAACACGATGTCGCCGCCCTGGTAATTCTTGTGAATGATCGGATTAACGTTCTCACCGGAAACTGCGGGTGACGTATCCATGTGTGCGATGAAACCGATGACCGGAACTTTCGAGTTGTCGGCGAAATTACCGGGAACCATCGCGTAAACGATTCCAAACTCACTGACACGAACGTTCTGCGCTCCGAGCGCCGTCAGTTCCTTCGCCAGCAGGTTCGCGAGGTTGAGCTGCTTGCGCGTGCTCGGCACCGTTGTTTGATCCTCCTGCGATTGCGTGTCGATCTTCACGTAACGAAGAAAACGATCGAGCGCCGATTCGGTAGGCGCCTTGAGTTGGGCATTTGCAACGCCCACACAAAGAAGACAAAGCATTAAAGCAAGTAACGATTTCATTAACTGTTTCCTTCCTTTATCCACAGATTACACAGATTTATCTGCGTAGTCTGTGGATAGGCGATTTAGATGGTCGAGCGCCGCTTGAAGTTCGTCGCGTTTCGCCGCCAGTGTCTTCTCGTCGGCGTCAGGGGGCACATAGATCGGCGGCGCTACGTAAACGCGCGCGCGCGTGAACGGCTTGGGAATTTGAAAGAAGTCCCAACTCGGCGTCGTCCAGTAACTCTTCAAAGCCATCGTGACGGGCAGGATCGGATGTCCTGACTTCTTCGCCAGCAACACAGCGCCCATCTTCGCGATGTAACGCGGACCTTTTGGACCATCAATCGTAAACGCTGTCGTACAACCCGCGCGCATCAGTCGCGCCATCTCGACAACCGCGCCCGCCCCGCCACGCGTGCTCGAGCCTCGCACCGCCCCGTAGCCAAACCTTTGGATGAAGCGAGCGATGTATTCGCCGTCGAAACTGCGCGAAGTCATGACGACGATGCGCCGTTTGCGCCACCAGTAAGTCGTCAGAAAAATACGATCGTGCCAGAAGACGTAGATCGGAAGGGCACCACTTTTCTCAACCTGTTCGTGATTTTCCCAGCCGGTTACTTCGAACCGCGCGGTGAGTCCGATCAGGTTGATTAGAAGATAGAACACGAGGTCAGCAATGCGAATCAGCAGACGATCTTTGAAGGAGTAGTCAGAGAGGTCGGCGAATTCATACGCGCGATTGACGCGCGCGTGGGAGAAATCCTGTTCAACTGAAACCTGCATGAGCGTGAGGAAGTATATGGCCACGGATTTTCATGAATCAAACTCTGCGGCGCTCTGCGTACCTCTGCGGCCTCTGCGTTAAAAGCTAAATTCAACGCAGAGATCGCACAGGGCCGCAGAGGGCCGCAGAGAATTCTCAGTATATTGGTGGCTCGCCGGGAGGGCGGGTTTTCCAGCGTTTGTGGACCCAGAGCCACTGGCCGGGATACTGGCGGATCTGGTTCTCGATGCGTTGCGTGAATTT
>DATEWS010000087.1:0-3387 GCA_035257785.1 Pyrinomonadaceae bacterium | reverse complement strand
CGCCTACGGATCTGACAAACGAGCAGATCGATCCGCAAGAGGGGTTTGTGCTATCGCGCATCAATGGCTCGTGGGATATTCAATCGATTCTTTCTATCTGCCCGTTTCGCGAGGCGGATTGTTTGCGGATGATCAAGAAATTGATCGAGCGCGACATAATTGAGATCAAATGAAACTCTTTCTAATCATCGCGGCTGTTGCCGTTTGCTTCGTACCCGGAGGTTCCTTATCGAATATGCAGAAGTTGCAGCCCGGCACGTTGTGCGAGCAGACAGAAAAGATTGTTTTCAGTTGCGTGATTGCGAACTCGGGGAAGACGGTTTCGCTTTGTTCCTCGAAAGAGTTCACGAAACAGAAAGGCTACCTACAGTATCGGTATGGCGTGCCGGGAAAAATTGAGCTGGAGTTTCCCAGCCAGCGCGACCAAACGCAGAAAGCGTTCAAATACTCACACTACTTTCGTGCGCAGGTTGATACGACCGACATTAGTTTTGTGAACGGCGACACCGAGTACTCGGTTTTCGACGATTACAACGGCGAACAGAAACCGGCCCAGCACGAACAGGGAGTCAAGGTTACGACGCCAAAGCACGAGTGGGTCCTCATTTGTCGCGGACGCGCGAAGGCGCATTATGAGGATCTCGCCGAAGTGTTTCCCGAACCGGAATAAATTAGCTCTCCAGTTGGATCGGGTCAGGAGTCCGCACTTGGATCGGGTCAGTACCGCAACGCGGTAGCGTCGGGTAGTATCGCGGAACTGATCCCATCCAAGTACGGCCCCCCGACTTTATCACAAAAAATCTTCGCGACACCGGATGCGCGAGATTGCGCCAGCGAGATAACGGCCGTTCCTTCACGACTTCAAACCCTGACAAACTAAAAATCCTGCGCCAGTCGTGTTCTGCGTGAAACGTACATGGACCGGTGCGGCCACGCCACTGCCGATCGTGTGTCCAGCACACGACGCGGTCCCACCAAAGCGTCGGCATGTCTTCGTAAATAATTGCCAGCCCACCTTCTCGCAGCACCCGGCTCACTTCATTCAACACGAGCCGCGGATCCTGCGCGTGATGCAACACATAACAAAGCAACACCGCGTCAAAGCTCTGGTCCTTCACAGGAAAATGCCGACCATCGTAAGGCAGGTAATTGATGCGGGCATGGGTCCCCTGGCCGACGTCCAGTCCAACTACGGTCGTGCCAAGCATGCTTTGCAAGTGATGCGCGATGAAACCGTTGCCACAACCAACGTCAAGCACGTTAGCGCGCGGCGGTAGCACCTTCACGACTTCGAGCGCCATGTCGTAAGCGCGGCCGACCTTGCGGCGTCGTCTCATGCGCTTGATTCGTCGTTTGATCGTTGTTCTTAAATTTGTCACCGCTGCTGGCGAGTGCAAGTGCGATGCCTCAAAGAAATGCTGTTAAAATGGGCCATCGACGATGGTGCAATAAATATACGTCGCCAAAATTTGCCGACCGTTGCTGCCGCAGATTTGCACGGCTAGAATTGCGGCATGACTAAACTGCTGATGACTGCATTGTTACTAACGCAAACTCTTCCTGCCGGATACTGGCCGCTCGAAAAGAGCCAGCCACTCATCGACAAAACACAAACGATTACGCTCACGGGCGATCTCTCAAAGTTAACAGACGGTGAGCGCAAGGCGGTTGCCAAGTTGATCGAGGTTGGACAGATATTTCAGAAGCTCTACGAGGAACAACGCCACCCGCAAGCGCTTTCGTCGTATCGCGCTCTCGTTGACCTCGACAAGAAAACAGGTTCGATGCCGGCAACGCAGAATCTCCTGACGCTGTATCGCCTCTTTCAGGGACCAATCGCCACTACGCTCGAGAACAAACGCGAGCCGTTTCTTCCGGTTGATCCGTTGAAGCCAGGCAAGAATGTTTACCCGTGGGGAATTACAAAAGAGGAGCTTGGTCCAAACATTACTAATCTACTCGATCTGCGTACGGTGGTTCGTGCCACGACTCCGAAAAATGTGAAGGACGACCTCGCCACGTTGAACAAGTATCCGGCGTTACAGACGTTGCATCCGAAATTGCTCGCTGAGTTGCAGCGGTTGCAGGGCGAAGCGAAGGTGCATTTTTACAGCGTGCCTTACGCCGTTGCTTATGCTGACGACTTGATGAAGGCGTATGGGCTGCTGAACGAAGCCGCTGATGCGGTTCAGAAAGATGATGATGAGTTTGCGAGGTACCTGCGCAATCGCGCGCGCGACCTGTTGTCAAACGATTATGAGTCAGGCGATGCGAGTTGGGTAACGGGAAGGTTCAAAAACCTCAACGCGCAGATTGGTTCGTACGAAACTTACGACGATGAGTTGTTTGGTGTGAAGACGTTCTTCGCGTTCTGTATTTTGCAAACTCGGCAACAGGAGACAGCAGCTCTGCGCGAGGCGATGAAGGGTTTGCAGGCCCTCGAAGACTCGTTGCCTTATCAGAATCACAAGAAGGTTCGCGAAGACATCCCCGTCGGTGTTTACGATGTCGTTGCGGATTTTGGTCAGTCGCGTGGCGGAAACACGGCGACAATTCTGCCGAACGAGAGTTATCTGGCGCGACGTTATGGGCGCACGATATTGCTGCGAGCCAACATCATGCGCGACACCAGTATTTTCGAGGGAAGCTCGCGCACGCTTGCAGCGGCAATTGGCGAACAGCAAGCTAAAGATCTCACGCCGGATGGTAACTTCTATCGCACATTGTGGCATGAAGTGGGCCATTATCTCGGTGTTGATCGAACCCGAGATGGGCGTGACCTCGATGAAGCATTGCAGGACAACTCAAACACGCTCGAAGAGATGAAAGCGGATCTAGTGTCGCTCTTCGTTGCCGAAGCGCTTCACAAGCAGGGCTATTACACGGATGCACAGCTAAAAAGTGTTTACGCCGGCGGGGTTCTGCGGGTGTTGCAGAACAATCGTCCGCGCCGGGATCAGCCGTACAACACGATGCAGTTGATGCAGTGGAACTTCTTTCTCGAAAACGGGTTGCTGAGTTTTGATCCGGCGACGAAGACGCTGCACATTAACTACGAGAAGTATCATGAGGTGGTTGGCAAGATGCTTGAGAAGACACTGGCCGTGCAGTATGAAGGTGACAAGGCGGCGTCTGACAGGTTTATCGATCAGTACACGAAGTGGGACGACAACCTGCACGGCGTGATCGCCGCCAATATCCGTGCGCAGCAGCGTTATCGCTTCCGCGTGTTCAAGTATGCGGCATTAGGCGAATAGGAGTGCTTTAGGGCCAGCTTAAAGCTGAAGGTAGAACAATCACAGAACTAAGCTAGAACAAGTCAGGAAGAAGGGCTTGCCCCCGCTGCTTAATGAGTTACTCCAGCAGCGGGGGCAAGATTCCTGACTT
>DATEWS010000086.1:0-5946 GCA_035257785.1 Pyrinomonadaceae bacterium | reverse complement strand
AGAACAAAAGAGTGCTATCAACAAGCCACTGAAAAATACACTAACATTGGTTGGGTGTTCGGCGAGTTGGACGACACTCAGAACCTGGAGCCAGTTGACTTCCAGGCAAACCGTGCCCTCGCGACGAGTGCTGAGTTGGGCCAATACCGGATTATCCACGCACGGTCTAATCAACAACACGCATCCTGAGTTGTCGGGAGTTGTGTTGTCGTTAGTTGATGAGAAGGGCCGTCCGCAAAACGGATTTCTGCGTCTATACGATCTTTACAACTTGAAACTAACGGCAGATCTTGTCGTGTTGAGCGCATGCCAAACAGCGCTCGGCAAACAGATCAGAGGCGAAGGTCTCGTCGGACTAACCCGCGGATTCATGTACGCCGGTGCTCCGCGCGTGGTCTCAAGTCTGTGGCAGATCGACGACCGTGCCTCGGCTGAGTTCATGAAACGCTTTTATGAAGGGATGCTCGGACAAAAACAGCGTCCCGCTGCCGCACTCCGCGCCGCACAAATCTCGATGCAAAAAGATCCGCGCTGGAACTCGCCGCATTACTGGGCTGCGTTCACACTCCAGGGCGAATGGCGTTAGACGTTTTCTCTGCGGCCCTCTGCGGCCCTCTGCGGCCTCCGCGTTAACCAAGCTACTTCAACGCAGAGAGCGCAGAGGGCCGCAGAGGACCGCAGAGAGTGGCACCTCATTTGCGCTAATACTTTTCGGAAAGCGATTTGTGATCTGGAATAGAACAGAGGACAGGAGTCTGTGCGATGCTCGATCAGGAAGTTGACGACAAAGGAACCGATCAGGAACAAGCCCAACACATGATCGAGGCTCTGCGTGACGAAGGGTTCAACGGCGACAACGAACAAGCTGCAAAAGCCCTCGGCAGGACGATCGAACAAGTTCAGGGAATGATCGAAGGATCGGAAACGATTGACGACGACGTTATTATGAAGGCCAGAGGAATTGCGCTACACCGTGGCATTCAAATCGAGTAAAGGAGTTGAACAATTGAAGCGCGCAGAAACACGAACCGCCGAAACGCCCTGGTGGTGGTTCGAAGGCGGCACTGAGGTCTGCTCCAGTTGCAATCAGTCGTACGCATATCAAACGGGGTCTTACTGTCTCGATTGTGATAGCAACCTCTGTTCCCTATGCGTACAGGAAAACGAAAATCGTGATCCGCTTTGTCCTGGTTGCAGTGGGTAATTACGAGAGGTTTTATGGCAGCACGCGCGATTTGGAAAGGTGTTTTGAAACTCGGCACTACGCGAGTGCCGGTGAAACTTTATTCCGCGGTGCAGGATCGCACTGTGCGTTTTCACGTGCTCGACGATCGTCAAAAGAAGCGCGTGAAGCAACACATGATCGATCCTGATTCCGGCGAAGAAGTACCGGCTGAAGAGATTCAAAAGGGTTACGAGATCGAGCCCGGACGATACGTGATTCTTACTGCTGAAGATCTCGAGAAACTCGAGCCACCACCTTCCCGCGACATCGATATCGTCGAGTTTGTTCCGCAAACGAAGATCAGCCAGCAGTGGTATGAACGCCCTTACTATCTTGGACCAGACGGCGACGAGAAAGACTATTTTGCGTTAGTCGATGCGCTTCAGAATAAAGAGAGCGAAGGAATCGCGAACTGGGTGATGCGCAACAAGTATTACGCGGGCGCGTTGCGCGCCGTTGGTGATTATCTCTTCTTGTTTACGTTGCGCGATGCGAATGAAGTGATCCTCGCTGATGATCTGTCGAAACCATCGGGCGCGGCGCCCACTCAAAAAGAGTTGGCGATGGCGAAACAGTTAGTCGAGATGCTGCAAGGCGAGTTCGATCCAAAGGAATACAAAGACGAGTATCGCGAACGCGTGATGGAGTTCATCGAGAAGAAGGCGAAGGGACACGCACCGCGATTGAAGGCGGTCAAAGCTAAACCTAAGACGACTGCTCTCGACAGCGTGCTTGCGAAGAGTATTGAGTCGTTGAGGAAGAAGGAGAAACGCGCTGCCTAGGACCACACGCAAAAAAGTGGAAGCCGAAGAGGAGAATGCCGGCGGACGACCGTTTTGGTCGGGAACGTTGACGTTCGGACTCGTGAGTGTGCCGGTGAGTTTATTTCCGGCGCAGCGCTCGACTCGAACGTCGCTGCGCATGCTTGGACCAGACGGGCAGCCGCTCGCGCGTAAGTATTACGCGGAGAAGACTGGCAAGGATCTCGATGCCGACGAAGTTGTGCGCGGTTACGAGATAGACCAAGAGAAGTACGTGATTGTTACTGACGAGGAGTTGGAACGGCTTGCGCCCGAGAAGACTCGCGACATCGATCTCAAGCAATTCGTGGCGGCTGATTCGATTCCGCCGATCTATTTCGAGCGTGGTTATTTCCTGACGCCGGCCGCGGGTTCGCAAAAGGCCTACAAACTGCTCGCTGAAACGATGGAGAAGAGTGGGCTGGCCGGAATTGCTACTTTCGTTATGCGGGGTAAGGAATACCTTGTCGCGATCTTCTCGGAAAAAGGAATTTTGAGAGCGGAGACGATGCGCTTTGCAGACGAGTTGCGCTCGCCGTCAGATATTGGACTGCCGAAGAAGAAGGAAGCACCGAAAGCGACAGTGCACAAGTTTGAGAAGTTGATTTCGACGAGAGCGAAGAAACAGTTTTCGCCGAGCAAGCTCGAGGACAAACAGACCGAATCGCTTCTGAAATTGGTGAAGAAGAAGCAGGCGAACCGCGCGAATATCGTGAAGGTCGAAGAAGAGGCTGACACCGATCACAAGGTCGTTGATTTAGTCGCGATTCTCAAGAAAAGCCTGGGCGCGAAGAGATAGTTAGCCACAGATTACACAGATGAATACTGATTAATCGTTTTTATCTGTGTAATCTGTGGCTAAACTTCTATCCCTTTCCATTTCCCTTGCCTGAACCGAATCACACTCAACGCACAACGCGTCGCGTGCCCTGCAAGGATTGCGAGCCAGATGTCGATCGGATCGAGTTTGCTCGTCTGCTGAATCACAAAGCAGATCCCGAGCGGCACGATTATCTGCGAGATGATCGAGATGTAGAGTGGGCTTCGCGTGTCACCCGTGCCTTGAAGTCCACCGGTATAAGTCAGAGCGACGGCGATAAATAATCCCGAAAGACTCAGCACGCGCAGGAGTTGGACACCAATCTCGACGACTGCCGGATCGTGCATGCCGAAGATCGCCAACAGTTGTCGCGGCAGAAACAGAAAAAGGATGCCGATGAACACCGCGCCTGCAAGTCCAAACTGCGCCGCCACGTGCACTGCTGCATTTGCGCGATCGGGTTTGCCCGCGCCTAAATTCTGACCGGCCACCGCTGCCGCCGCTCCCATCAGACCAACGGAGGTCCACGTAACGAGCGAGAAGAGCTCGGTGTAAGAAACTGCAAATGCACCCTGGGCCGCAGCACTCTGCGCCAACGATCCGATAAACGAAAGCATGAACACGCCGCCGATGTTCATCGCGATCCCCTGGATGCCCGTCGGGAGTCCGAACTTGAAAATCTGTTTGATGATGGTCCAGTTTGGTCCATAACCGCCGCCGCGCGGAATCGATACCACCCACGAACCGGACCATAGTCTCGACAGTGCGTAAACTGCGATCAATCCCGATGCGATACACGTTCCCATCGCAGCGCCCTTCGTACCGAAAGCCGGAATCGGACCAAGGCCGCGGATCAGTACAATGTTGAGAACGAGATTTAGCACCGTCATCGTGATGCCGAGCATCATCGGTGTGCGCGCGTCACCGGCAGAACGCAAAGCGCCACTCAGCATGAAGTAGATCATCATGCCACTGCTGAACACAAACATGATGCGCAAGAATGGCAACGCTTCTGCTTTCACTTCAGGGGCCGCATGGACGAGATTCAGCAATGAGGGCGACAACAGATAACCGATCGGCGCCATGATACCGACGGCGATGAAGATCGCGGTGAGAAATGCCTGGTAGACAGTGCGATTGACTTTCTCTTCGTCACCGGCGCCGGCAAAACGCGCCACGAGCACGCTCATTCCGGTAAATAGTGACGAGATGAAAACGATTACCACGAGGAAGATCTGCCAACTCACTCCGATCGCTGCGTTCGCCTTGTAGCCGACGATATTGCCGACGAGTGCATGGTCCACCATTCCCTGCAATCCGCCGATCGCATTCGTGAGCATCGTCGGCCACGCAATCTTCCAAACTGCCGGACGCAGTGGTCCATCAACGATCGAACGGTCGTAACGTGGCTTAGTAGCAGTTGCCGGAGCTGTCGCAGTTGCCATTTATTTATTAGCCACAGAAAGGCACAAAAGGCACAAAGACAATTAAACGAAAATGTTCTGGTTTAAGATTTTTGTGTCTTATGTGCCTTTTTGTGGCAAGAATTTTTTCTCTAATTTCCGGACTCGTTTGAGCAAACTCGCGTTGCCGATCTTTTCTGCAACGCTTGCAAACTCAGGCGTCGTGCCCTGCCATTCAAGTTCGTCTACGTTTTTGAATAGCGGCTCATCGCTGCGCAACGTTGCCAGATCTTTAAACAGCAACGCGAGCTTCCGGTTTGCATCGTTCAAAGCCTCGGGCGGAAACTTCTCGAGTGGACCATAACGGTTAATGAGCTGCGCGGCGGTCTTCGGTCCACATCCCGAAATTCCCGGATAACCATCCGCCGCATCGCCGACCAAAGCGAGATAGTCAGGAATGAACTCCGGCGCCACGCCAAACTTCGCGTGCACACCATCAGCATCGCGAATCACTCCACTGCGCCGGTCCACTTGTACCACACGATCATCAACCACGCATTGCGCGAGATCCTTGTCAGGCGTCCAGATACAAATCTTCTCGACACGACTATCCTGTGCGGCAAGATATGCCGCAGATGCGAGCGCGTCATCCGCTTCCAACTCAACCATGGCCCACACTGCCACACCCATCGCCGCGAGCGCTTCTTCCAGCGGTTCAAACTGTGCGCGTAGTGCGCGTTCGATGCCCGCACCGGTTTTGTAACCTGCCCACATCGTGTTGCGAAACGATTCGATGATGTGATCGGTTGCGACGCCGACATGTGTGCCCCCGTCGTCAAGTAACTGGACGACCGTGCTCAATACGCCCGACACGGCGCCCAGCGGCGGATCGGTCTTTTTAAAGCGGCGAATTCCGTAGAAGTGACGGAAGAGTTCGTAAGTTCCATCAACCAGGTGAATGATCATTGTTTGCAGATGTTACCATCAGACAAAAAAATTTCTGACTCCAGTGTCGAATTCGTCGCCGCCCATTCGATTAGTAGGTGAAAGCGCAAAAAACAAGCTCTAATTTGAAAATTAAGGAGACACCAAGATGCGAGTAATGGTCATTATCAAGGGTAACAAGGACTCAGAAGCGGGAATCATGCCGAGCGAAGCACTGCTCAACGCGATGGGTAAGTTCAACGAAGAGTTGGTGAACGCCGGAGTTATGCTGGCGGGTGAAGGTCTGCATCCCTCGTCGAAGGCAAAGCGAATCAAGTTTTCGGGCGGCAACCGGATCGTGACGGATGGTCCATTCGCAGAAACACGCGAGCTTATCGCCGGTTTCTGGATCTGGAAAGTGAATTCGATGGACGAAGCGCTCGAGTGGGCGAAGCGGATACCAAACGATCCCGAAAGACCGGACATGGAAGGCGAGGTCGAGCTGCGTCCGATCTTCGAAGCAGAAGATTTCGGCCCGGAGCTCACTCCGGAACTGCGAAAACTCGAAGAACGTCTGCGCGCCAAAGCTGAAAGGCTTAAACAATCCTGATCCGCATTGTCCGTGTAGTCCGCGGCTAAAAACCAAATCGTACCTGGATTTGAATACGACGGTTCCCGGCGGCAGCACTGCCGCTTGGACCAAAACCAAAACTTCCCGCAGACGAGATCGATTCACCAAACTGCGGCGAGCTCAAGTTGCCAATCGGTTGCGAC
>DATEWS010000085.1:0-3984 GCA_035257785.1 Pyrinomonadaceae bacterium | reverse complement strand
CTCGCGCCATCCGATCAGTTGCGACGTCAGAAATCCGAGTCCTAACGCAAGCGTCACCAATAACCAACGCTTGTGCGCTCGCAGCCGCACTTGTTGCAAAGATCGTTTCGCTCTTCGGTAAGTCCCACTACTGACTACGATCAATATCGTGCTGACGAAGAACATGTGCGGCATCGCAACTGGTCGCCGCTGCTCTTCAGACGACATCACATAAACACTCGAGAGCGCTGCAAACATCATCACCACTGCGGCCAGTATGACCCACATTGTGATTCGATAGCTGGACGGAGAAAACTTCGGTTTCGAGTGGTCCCCGCCGTGCCATCCATTCCCGCCTGGTTTCTTACCGTTTGGTCCGGGAAATTTCCCGCCGGAACCGATCCCCTTGTCCGTTACTTTCTTAGTGCTTGTGACCATTGTGGCCATTACCGCTTGGCACGTCGGCCCCGACGTCTGTCTGCATTACGTAATCATTCGGTGCTCCGGGAACGGCAAACTCGTATGGGCCGTGATAAACCGTTGGCAGCACGCCGGCAAAGTTGTCGTGCGGCGGCGGCGTCGCGGTGGTCCATTCGAGCGTAGTTGCCTCCCACGGATTGTCACTGGTGACTCTCTTGCCCTTGAAGATGCTCCAGAACACGTTGAAATAGAAAAGAACCTGCACGGTGATCGTGACGATCGCTGCCACTGACACCAGCACCACGAGCGGGTGCAGACTGTCGAGGAACCGGTACTCAGCAAAGCTTGAATAGCGACGGGGCATACCCACGATGCCCATAATGTGCATGGGCACGAAGATCGCGTAGACGCCGACGAACGTGATCCAGAAGTGAATCTTCCCGATGGTTTCGTTCATGAACCGCCCGAACATCTTCGGGAACCAGAAGTAGAGCGCCGCGAACATGCCGAAAATCGATGCCACGCCCATCACGAGGTGGAAGTGAGCGGGAACGATGTAAGTGTCGTGCATCGGCAGATCGAGCGAACTTTGTCCGAGGATCAAACCGGTGATACCACCCGCTACGAATAGTGAAACGAATCCGATCGCGAACAACATCGCAGTGGTGAAACGAATGCGCGCGCCCCAGAGTGTGCCAATCCAGTTGAACGTCTTCACTGCTGATGGGACACCGATCGAAAGCGTCAACACCGAGAACGCGATCGCTGAGTAAGGGCTCATACCACTGATGAACATGTGGTGGCCCCACACAAAGAATCCGAGCAGTCCGATCGCGAAGATTGCAAAAACCATCGCGCGATAACCAAACACAGGCTTGCGTGCGAACGTCGCCAGGATGTGAGACGTCGCACCCATACCGGGCAGGATCGCGATGTAAACTTCAGGATGCCCGAAGAACCAGAAGAGGTGCTGCCAGAGGATCGGTGAACCGCCGGTGTGCAACGGGAAGTTGGGATTCGTTCCTGAGAGCACGCCGCTGACGTAGAGTCCGCTTGGGATAAAGAAACTCGTTCCGGCGATACGGTCGAGCAGCAACAGAATGCCGCCACCGAGCAGTACCGGGAATGACAACAACGCCAGCACCGCCGTTGTAAACCACGCCCAGCAAGTGAGCGGCATGCGCATCAACGACATGCCTTTGGTGCGCATGTTCAGGAGGGTCGTGATGAAGTTCAGTGCACCGAGCAACGACCCGACGCAGAAGATCGCGATACTGATGACCCAGAGATTCATGCCAGCGCCCTGGCCCGGTCCGGCGATCTTGCCGAGCGCACTCAACGGCGCGTAACCGGTCCACCCGCCGATTGGTCCAACGGTGCCGCTGCCGCCGGCGAATGATGACCCAAGATTCGTCGCAAACCATTCGCCGAGTCCCTGATTTCCTTCGACGAAGATCGCGAGCAGGATGACGATGAAGCCGACGAGGGTCACCCAGAAGGACAACATGTTCAGCGTCGGAAACGCCATGTCTTCAGCGCCGATCTGAATTGGCAGAAAGTAGTTGCCAAATCCTCCCTGCGGCGCGGTTGTCAGCACAAAGAAGACCATGATCGTGCCGTGCATGGTGACGAGTGACAGGTAAAACTCGGGTGTCATCACGCCACCCGGCGCACCAGTCGGAAACAGTGTTTCCAGAATGGGCCAATGCGTGCCCGGCCAGGACAAGTTCAATCGCATCAGCAGCGACATGGTCATGCCGACCGCCACAGCCGCCAGCGCCAGCATGATGTACTGGATGCCGATGACCTTGTGGTCCACGCTGAAGATGTACTTACGTATGAAGCCCGTCGGTGCCGGGTGCCGGTGCACGCCCTCGTGACTCTCAACTGACATCTGTCCGTCTCCTCGTCGTCGTTTTTGAATAGATCCAATAGGACCTATTAGACCTATTACTGGTAATTTGGTAGCTGATACTGATTCAGCAACTCCGCCATGCGCGCCTGAAATTCCGCCTGCGGCATCGCCTGGAGCGATTGGATCTCTTCCTCAGGAAGCACGAGCATGAAGCTCCTCATCTTGAAGTGAAGCTGACCGCAAAGTTCGGCACATGCGAGTTCGTACTTTCCAACCTTGTTTGCGGTGAAGTGGATCTTGATTTCCATGCCGGGAACAAGATCCTGTTTGAAGCGAAGTTGTGGTACCCAGAAATTGTGAATGACGTCTTTCGATCGCAGCCGCAACTCAACCGGACGATTGACCGGAATCGCAAGCGTGCTCGTCACGGCATCGTCAGCAGCGCTCGCATCCGTGTTATCAAGGCCGACGAAATTAAGACTGCCGTCGTCGATGAACTTCGGATCTGTTCGACCAAACTTTCCGTCTTTGCCCGCGTAGTGGAAGTTCCATTGAAACTGTTGCGCCACTACTTCGACCGAGTAAGAACCCGGAGGCGCATCGTGCAGCCGCAACTGGGCCCACACGCTCTGGCCCATCACTCCGAGACCGATGAATACGATCGCGGTGATCACCGTCCACACTACTTCGAGTCGATTGCTGCCGTGAGAATAGACGGCCCTGTCGGTGGCGCTACCGGTGTCACGATACTTCCAGACCATCCAGCCGAGCCCTATCTGCGCGGCAGTAAAAGCAATACCGACCACTACTATCGTGATCATGAATTGCCGGTCGAGGGCTGGAGCATGTTCGGAAATCGCGGCTGGAAACCACCATTTTCCGCTGACAAACAAGAGCACCGACAGCAGCGTGATAATCCAGATAATAACCGCCAGAACTCGTCCCATCGGTTACATCTCCTTTGGTGTCTGATCTGTTAATTCGTGGGCTTACTAACTAAGTATTCAAAACCATCAAGATAAACAGCAGCGGCAAGTAGAGTACGGACGCCAGCAACAAACGGCGTGCGTGTTGCCGCGACATCGAAAATGCCGCGCGCAGACTGCTGTAGAGAAAAAGCAGTCCGAGCACAATCGCTCCGACGAAGTAGATTCTTCCTGACATTCCCAGCAGCGTTGGCAGCAGGCTCACCGGTAACAACATCAGCGTGTAAACAACGATCTGTTGCGCGGTCACGCGGCCGTCGGGCTCAACGACCGGCAACATGAGAATGCCTGCGCGACTGTAATCTTCGCGATACATCCATGCGATCGCGAGAAAATGTGGAAACTGCCAGAGAAACAAAATCGCGAACAGGATCCAGCCTTCCAGACTGATCGATCCGCGCGCCGCGGTCCAACCAATCAATGGTGGCACCGCACCCGGAAAAGCGCCGACCAAAGTCGATAGTGTCGTGCGCGTTTTCAGCGGTGTGTAAGCGAACAGATAACCCGCGATAACTGTCAGGCCGAGCAGTGCGCTAAGTGGATTGACGAGCACGAGCAGATAAACTTCAGCGAGGATCGTGATACCCGCACCGAACGCGAGCGCTTCCCACGGCGCAAGTTTGCCTGACGGTAAAGGACGATTTGCCGTGCGCCGCATCAAGCCATCGAGTTCGCGTTCTGCGTACTGGTTGAGTGTGGCGATTCCTGAAGACAAGAGTCCGATACCGATGAGTGCGCGCAGCA
>DATEWS010000084.1:0-2745 GCA_035257785.1 Pyrinomonadaceae bacterium | reverse complement strand
TGGATCTTTGGGGACAGGACGTGGACCACGATTGGCCGTGGTGGCGCAAGATGCTGCCGTACGCGTTAGGGAAGTTGCTGTAAAGCAGTTTCACGCAAAGGCGCAAAGGAAGACGCAAAAGGCACAAAGTCTAAGCCTTGATCGCGCTGCCGTGTTTCGCGAGGAGGTTGCTGTCGTGGAATGCGATCTTGCCGCGCACGATCACCAGATCGATCCCGGAAGAGAACTGATTCGGATTCTCGATTGTCGCGTTGCCGCGAATCGTTTGCGGATCAAACACTGTCAGATCGGCGATCGCGCCGTCTTCGAGTATTCCGCGATCCTTCAACGCGGGATGGACCACGCTGCGTGGCAGCAAAGTCATCTTTTGGATGATCTTCTCCAACGGCAAACCGGTATCGAGCGCGTGACGAATCGCAGTGGCAAAGCATCCCGCGCCGCGCGGATGAGAGTTCGCACGCGGTTCAAATTGAATCCCACCATCCGACCCAATCATGCAGAAGTCTTCCTTGAGCGCGAGGTCAACCGTCTTGTCCAAAGGCATCGTTCCTTCGGGAACAGCAGCAAGCCTCGAGCTCTTGCGATAGTGTGCAAACGTCCGCGCGGTTAATCGTTCCGAACTGCCAACGATCGTTAGGTCGCTGTACGAAAGTCGATAACGTTGCTGCCAGCCATTCGCGAAACGATTGTTCGACAAATAAGTGGCCCAGTAGGAATAAGGATAAACGCACGTCGTAATCGAAAGGCCTTCCGCGTTCGCACGGCGAATCTTCTCGAGCGCCTGGTCCATGTGGAAAGTGCCGCCGGTTGAGTGAAGGTGATCGATGTGAACGCGAGCGCCACTCTCTCGCGCAAGACGGATCGCTTCGTCAACACCATCTAACTCCTTCTCACTCGACGAGTAGCGCAGATGCAGAAACATCGGCCGCTCATACTTCTTCGCGAGCTTCGCATACTCCAACATCTCCGCGTACGGCGCCGGCTGATACTCGAGACTATGTGAAACTCCGAGCGCGCCTTCGTCAAGATTCTTTTCAATCACTCGCCTGCCGCCCGCGCCGGCGCGAATTGCCATCACGAAAGTCGACACACCGTAGTTGATCGCGTGCGGCACACCAGCGAAATGCTTGTAGTACGCACCGCAATTGGCACTGCCGCCGTGCATCTGCAATGCCGTCGTCACACCGTCTGTGATCTTGTACTTCTCGAAGATCTGGAAAGTGTTTTCCGGTTCGGTTGAGTTGTCGGCGAGAATGTCGATGAAACCCGGTGACACTACTCGACCGGTCACGTCAATCGTTTCAAGGCCGCGAAAATCGCCCGCGAAGCGCAACTTGCCCGCCTCGTCAATGCCGACGTCAAGTGTCTGCCAGCGGTCGTTGAAGAACACGCGCCCGCCGCGCAGGACCAGTGGCAACACAGGTTTTTCAACGGAACCCTCAATTCGTTTACACGCCGGCAGAGCGAGACTTGCTGCCAGGGGGAGCGACATTTGTAGGAATGTTCTGCGTTTCATGTCGGGGGATGCGGTCGCAGGAAACCTTGCGGATGGATTTTGGGAGACTACCGGGCGGCCCACGTTGGACCGCCCGATTAGATTACTCTGGAGTGCTATTGGTTGTCGATGAATTTGAGCCGAGCACCTGGTCCACTTCGCCGCGCAGGGTCTCAAATTCCTTTTTCAGGACTTCGTATCGTTCGATCGCGTCGCGCCCGATCTTCTGGTCCACGTTTGCAGTCATGCTCGCGAGATACGTCACGTGGGCCAGTAGTCCGGGCTTGCTGTAACGCACCGGGTCAGTGAGGAGCTTCGCAGCCAACGAATTTAATCGCGCATCGTTCGGAAGTTTCTTCTGTGCTTCACGCAGGCGCGTCGCGAGTTGATTCACGCCGCTGACGAGCTCGCGGACGCGCATGTTGTGGTCAAACTGTTCCTGCAAGTCGGCGACTGTCACGCCATCTGCTGCCACTCGCGGATCGATCAACACCGGCAGCGGCTGCGTCAGCGTTACATTTTCGGTCTTCAGTCGCACTTGATACTGGCCCGGTGGAACCGTAACACCCTGTTGGTTTCGTACGTCCCACGCGAAGCGATTGATGCCGGCGGTTTTGGTTACGCGCGGTGGTGGCGTGAAGCGCCGCGCAGGTGCAGCATCAGGATCCGATTCAGGACCAGCAGTTCCGCCGCCGCGATTTGGCCGTGCCGCGGGGGTCTCGCTGTTGTAGGTATTGAGAACGTTTCCCTTGCTGTCAAGAATCTCAATCAGCACCGGCTGCGTTGAAGCTGACGGCAAGTAGTAATCGACAACTGGTCCAAGAATGGTTGGGCTAACCCTGGTGCGATAACCATCACGCGGCTTAAAAAGGTATACATCCGAACTCTTCACTTGCGACGAGAGTTGATGAAGTGAAGTGACATCGTCGAGAATCCAAATCGCACGTCCCTGCGTCGAAACAATCAGATCCTGGTGATGCACTTTGATGTCTGATACGGGAACGTTCGGCAGGTTCAACTGTAACGACTGCCAGTGCGCGCCGTTGTCAAACGAAATAAACATTCCGAATTCGGTGCCTGCGTAGAGTAGTCCCTCGCGATCGGGATCCTCGCGCACGACGCGCGTGGGCCAATCTTCGGGAATGCCGTTCTTGCCGTTCGTGAGCCTGGTCCATGTGTTGCCGTAATCGTTGGTTAAGTAGATGTAAGGTTGATAGTCGCCGAGCAGCCAGCGATAGACAGCGTAATAC
>DATEWS010000083.1:0-8646 GCA_035257785.1 Pyrinomonadaceae bacterium | reverse complement strand
GCGACACGATTAGCTGGCGTGTCGGACCATGCACTCGCCCCCACATTTACGGCAGACGGCCGCACGATTGCTTATTTTGCTCCCGATTCAAACGGCAGAATGCAGGTATGGGTTCACGCAGTGTCGGGCGAGAACAGGCGTCTGACGAATCATGCCGACGTCACATCGACGCGAGTTCGCTGGATCACAAACGGCAATAAGTTGTTGTATTCAGCCGACGGTCGCTTGTGGACAGTCGCGGCTTCCGGTGGACCACCAACTGAGATTCGATTCACTGCTGATCTTTCCGTCACGCGTACGAGGCGCGCGCTTCCATCCGCTCGTTTTCCTGCGCCCGGACAACTAGAGCCCGCACGCGGTTTTATGGGACTTGCTTTGTCGCCGGACGGACGTCGTATCGGAATGCTCGCCCTCGGCAAGCTCTGGATCATACCGGTCGGCCGCGGTGCTTATAGCCTCACCAAAGTTCCGTTTGAAGCCACTTCACTCGCATGGTCACCAGATGGAACTGAGTTGGCGTGGTCCGCGGGCTTAGCGGATCACGAAGATCTGTTTGCCACGGATGTGAACACGGGCGCAACTCGTCGTGTCACCGCGCTGAATGGTCGTGAGGCTTATCCTGCCTATTCTCCTGATGGTCGTCAGCTCGCATTTGTGCATGTTCAAGGTGACGAAGGCGTACTTCGCCTAATCGATGCTCATGCCGGCAACATCGTCGACGCGGCACAGACCCGAAGTCTCGGATCGATCGGAACGAATTGGACCAGTCCGCCACAATGGAGTCCGCAGTCTGATGGGCTCCTCGTGTCTGGAACAGCGAGTGTGAGCCGCCCCACGCGCGAAACGTTCGTGACATTGTCGGGTGAACGCAAAACTCTGACCCGCTTTCCTGACGCGCCAATCTTTCTCCGCTGGACGCCGCAACATTCCATCGTCTTCGTGCGCCACGATCGTTTGTGGCGCGCACGTTTTGATACCTCCGGCATGCTTTCCGACCCGGAAGCGCTCGGAACCAGCCCTGCGCTCTACGCGTCATCGGCAAATGACGGCACAGTGCTGTTCTTTTCCGAAGATGGGCTGCGCTTGCGCTCACCGGATGGAAAAGAACAGCGACTCGGTTGGCCCATCTCGTACACGCCGCCTGTCGCCGCTCCTACGTTGATCCGTAATGTGCGGATCATCGATGGCACCGGCGCACCAATAACAGCCCCGCGTGACATATTGATCGCACAGGGACGAATCAAACGTATCGTTCCGTCCGGCACGATTTCCGCCGCTGGAATTCACACGCTCGATGCTGGAGGACGAGTGGTGATTCCCGGATTGATCGACCTACATGCTCACACGTACCGGCCTGATCTGCTGCCTAATTTTGTCTACTTTGGAGTGACGACAATTCGCGATCAGGGATCGTCGATGGCTCCGCTCGTGGCCTATCGCGATGCGATCGCTTCGGGCGCTCTTCCTGGACCACGCGTCGCGTATGGAGGCTTTCAGTTCTACAGCGATTGGCCATTCGATGAAGAGCAGGGGCGCGGGATCGAGCCGGAGGCAGATAGTGATCACATTCGACGATCGGTGGCGCTGGCCCACGCGTTCGGAGCGCAACATATAAAGACGCGTACATTCCGGCGCTGGGACATCAACGCAAGAATGATCTCTGAAGCGCATCGTCTCGGAATGCGCGCAACCGGTCACTGTTCGCATCTGTTACCGCTGATCGCCGCGGGCATGGATGCAAAGGAACATATCGGTTCGTGTGAACCGCGTGGCGACATTTATGTCTATGACGATCTGATTCAACTTTTCAGGGCGGCGCATGTGGGTGTCGTGCCCACAATCTCGTACTTCGACCTTGCGGTGCGTCTTAACGAACGTCCGACCCTCTTGGAGGAAGACGTCGAGCTGAAACCGTTTCTACCCGCGCGGGAAAACTTTGGTTGGATGTTCGACTTGAATGCTGCGCAGCATGAAGAGTGGGTTCACTTGGCTATGCGCGCGCGAGAAGTCACGCTGAAGTTGTCGCGCGCCGGTATAACGCTCGGCACTGGTACAGACATTTGGCAGATTCCGACCGGCGTGCACATGGAATTGCAGCAGCTAGTCGCAGCGGGATTGACTCCGCTCGAGGCAATTCATGCAGGCACCGGCGCCGCAGCTCAAATACTGGGCGCTGATAGAGATCTGGGTACGATCGAGGTGAACAAGTGGGCCGACCTCGTGTTTCTCGACGCCGATCCGTTGTCAGATATTCGCAACACGCGTCGTATCTGGAACGTGATGCGGGATGGGAAACTCGTCGATCGAGTCAAGCTGCTTCCAAGTCGTTAGAGTATGTCCAGACGACCACCATCGACGACGAGCGTTGTTCCCGTGATAAAGCGGGCTTCCTCCGACGCCACAAAACAGACTGCTGCCGCAATGTCTTCCGGTTTCCCGATCGATCCCTGAACCTTTTCCACGCCGCTCTTCACATTCGGGTTGGACCACAGCATCGGCGTATCGACTGCACCGGGCGCGACGCAGTTGATGCGAATTTTCTTCGCCGCCAACTCCTCGCTGAAGCCCCTGGTAAAAGCCTCCATCCCACCTTTTGAACTGGCGTAAGGCACCACATTCTTCGTCGTCTCGTGTGCGTGCACTGAACTGATGTTGACAATGCAACTGCCGGCGCGCATGTGCGGCACACCGTACTTGCAGAACAAAAAGACTGAGCGCAGGTTAACGGCCATCACTCTGTCCCAATCCTCATCCGGTACATCCAACACGGGCTTAAAGGTCATCATGGCGGCATCGTTGACGATCACGTCGATCTTGGACCACTTGTCAACGGCAGCCTTAATCGCTGCCTGTACTTCCGCGGAATTTGAAACATCAGCTTTGGCAAAGATACTTTCGCCACCTGCAGCCCTGATTATTTTCACGGTCTCATTGCCGTGTTCTTCTTTCAGGTCAACCACGACGACCTTTGCGCCTTCCGTCGCGAAGCGTTCGCATGTCGCTCGCCCAATCCCCGATCCGCCTCCACTAACAACACAAACTTTATTATCAAAACGCATCATCCCTCCTTGTTCTCTTAGTAATTGAAACTGATGCTGAAACTTTCCGTCGGCAGAATCTCGCGCCACTGTTCGATGAGTTGCTTGTAAGCCTCGCCCACCGGTCGCATCTTGCGATTCAGATCGTAAAGCCCGACGGGATTCACGCGCCCAGCGTTCTCTCTCAACGCCGTGTCCCAGTCCACCTGATCCGTCAGGCTGTACCAGGTGAAGCCGAGTATGGGCACGCCGTCCAGTTTCAACCGGTGCATGTTGATCCACTCCTTACGAAGCCACTGCGGCGCGCGTTCCGCGTCCTGCAAATTGGTCTCGGTATGCATCACCGGCAGGCCGTAGCGGCTGAAGTATTGATGCGTGATCACGTAGTACCCAAAGATCTCACCGGAACCAGTCGTACTACCGTCCTGATGTACGAGATGCTCATTGGTTACGTAATAATCGTTACCCATAATGCAACGCGCTTTCACGTGATTCTCACTGAACCAGTGATATTCCTCGCGCGTCATGCCGTTGTCGAGAAGGTACTCGTACATGATCGCGTTGACGGGATAGCCATACGTCAGGTCCAACGAGAGGAAACGTTTCAGATTAAGAAATTGCGCGGGACGCTCGGACTGTGGATCTTCAGAGTGAAAATATTCCGACGACTCACTCTGGATGAACGTGGCCTCGGGCTGCACTTCGAGGATCGCACGCATCGCGAGCATGTTTGCCTGGGAGAGATGCTTGAGTGCGTTAACGAAAGCTTTATCGCTCGTTAGTCTTTCATTCCACCAACCAAACTGTGCGGAGAATTGAGCGGCGATAAAAATCTCATTGACCGGCGTGTAGAGTCGTACCCAGGGAAATCGCTCGGCGAAGGCGCGTGCGTATTCCGCGAAGAGTTTTGGCCAATCAGGGTTCTGAAAATTTTCGATCCAGTCGGGTACGCCGAAGTGGCATAGATCTGCGATCGGCGTGATCTGCAGTTCATGAAGTGTGTTGAATGTATCGTCCGAGAAACTCCAGTCGTAACGTCCAGGACCGGTGTGAGTTGAGTAGTACGGCGGACCATAACGTATGAACTCGATGCCGAGATCTTTGACGAGTTGGAAGTCGTCGCGCCAATGTTTGTAATGGCCGCACTTCTCCATTTCGTCAACGCGAAAACTCTTGCCATCCGGCAACGAGATCGTCGGGTAACTGTTCTCGACGCCGGTGGCAAACATGAATTGGCGGGCGAATGGATTGAGCTTACGGCGTGACTGCGGTGACATGGATTCTACCCCCTTGGTTCGCTGTCTTTATTGTACTCGTTCGTGCTTTCGAGTTCGCGGGATCACTTGAAGCGGACGCATAAAAGTGACTCCGATCCGCGCCGTTGGCGCTATGCATCCTGGAACCGAGTTTTGTGCAAAGCGGGTTGAAGGGCGAGTCAGTGCTTAGCCATTTTGTCGATCTGCGCAGCCGGGACTTCCTTCCCTACGATCTCGCGAATAGCAGCCTCCAGTACCTCATCGCGACCGGCACGAATGCCGGCGATGGTAGGCTTTACTTCGCGATTTGGAATCATCCCGATGCGTTGCGTTGGTTTCTTGTCAGGATAGAAGACGCTAATTCCGCTAATCATGGACCGGAAGCCGCCGGGCAGTGGAATCGGTGAGACGTTGCCGTCGGCGCCGGCGGTCGTGCTGCCGATAACGATGGCTCGTGGTGAGGAACGAAACGCCATCGTCGTGTACTCCGCCGAACTTTGTGTGACTTCGTCGACGAGAATCACTACCTTGCCTGGATAATGCGGCTGCTGCGGCTCCAGCGAGAGTGGCTCGCCCCAATAAAAGGCCCCCGGATTCGAGAGGTCTGCGACAGTGAACCGGACAAAATCGGTTTTCTGGTCCACGAAAAGCGAGCCCAACGCAAACACCATAAACTCTGACGGGTAGTTCCGAATGTCTACAATCAAACCTTTTGTGCCTGCCGCCGATTCGATGTACTTTGCCGCCTGGTCCTGCTTCACTGTAGAGAGTTTCAGATAAGCGACATCTTTCGACAGCAGGCGGAAGGTTTCACCAGGAACGTCATGCCAACGTGCAATGCCGGTGAGGTCCTTTGCGGGCACACGTTCCGCGCTGATCTCCATCGCGGAATTATTTCGACTGATGCCTATTGTGGTCTTGCCACATTCTCCGCGCGTCATCTGCATAGCGATATCCCGCAACCGCGTTGGCTCGTTGGACGCAGCGTAGTAAGGCTTCCAGCGGTCCACCAGTTTCGTCACTGCTACGCCATCGAGCGCAGTAATTACGTCGCCGGTTTTCATTCCGCTGGTTTCACCAACCTGCCCAGCGTAGCCCGTAATCACGGGAACGTTTTCAACGAAACGCACATTAACCGGAAGCTGGCAGGCGCCCGTCGGTGGCCGAACTTTGAGCGAGCTCCACAAATTGGCGTGCGTGTCGTGTACTCTTGCAATCAACTCCATCAGGGCAAGTTGATACGCTTCAGCATTCTGGGCCAGAGCCACCTTCGGCAGCGAGTCGATCAATACTTTGTCCCAGTCTTCGGGTACGACGTCGCGATATGGAAACCAATACTCGATGATGTTCCAGAAGCGGTACAGCGCAAGAATCTGAAATCCGGCATCCGGCAACTTGATACTCTCGTAACTCAGTTCGTGATCGAATGACGCATTGCCAACAGAAGGCACTTCGGAAACATAGAATTGCTTCGTGCTGACCGGGCGGTTGGCATAAATCGATTGGAGCGTTGCGCTCAACTCAGCGCCGATCAGTTTAGTATCGGTCAGCCACGAGAGCCTCGGGCGCAAATGAATGTTGTTCTCCTGCAGTTGTACGCAGGCGCAGGGTTTGACTGGGCCAACTCCTGCAATCCATTTAGCGAGCGCGGCGTCGGCCGTGGCGCGATCAGGTGCAGCAAGGATCGCTGGCAGCACTCGGAATAGGTCGTAATCCCAATGGCGATCGCCTGCGATAATCAAAGGGTGGTGATACTTCAGGAAGCCCCACACCTTGCCGGCTGTAGCGAGGTTTTGAATTTGAACGGGCGAAAGTTCGGACAGCACGACGCGGGAACCGCCATCGAATTCGTGATCGCGATCGAGAACCGTTGTCGGCGCCGGAGTTTTGGCCAACTCCCAAACAGGCCTGCCGTCTACGAGAATTTGTAAGTCATCCGCCCATACCTTGCCGGTTCCGGCCATTAAGAATCCGAAAACCAGCGATTGCGTCTCCGGGTGCACTGGCAATGTGATCTTGTACTCGGCCCAGTCGTGCGTTCCCTTGAGTTGTTGGCCCGCCATGTTTTCGAGTCCAAGCATGTCCCGGCCGTGGTCCTGGCGCATCCATAGTCCGGCGTATCCGCTGACGTTCTCAGTTCGGAGGAAGCCGCGCAGCTCAATGCTTTTTCCCGAGAAGTTCCAACCGATCGTCCTGCCAATCACTGAAAACTCGCCGCTGCTTTGATCGTTGCGTTCTATGCGTACGGACCACTGGCCACTGTGGAGGATCTTGTCGTCCATGAAAACTGTGCCGGGCGGATTGGCAAACCAGCCACCTGGTTTGTCGCCGCTATGCTCATTCTCGAAGCCAAGGATCTTTGTAAGACCGGCCTGGTCGGTAGGTGTTGTTTGCGCGGAACACGACGATGAAAGTGCGAGGATCAACGCGCAGCACAATAGAAAGACGCAAGAATTTCGAAGCATGGCGTTATGATAGGAGGCTAATTTCGAAGGCGTCAATCAAAGGGCGCGGCGGCTCTTGCTGCCGGTTGACACAACGTCGGCTGGCTAACTATAGTCGCGACGTGATACGAAAGCGACTTACATCGGTTGTGCTGACAATGCTCACGCTGGCGGCGACCGTAGGTGCTGGTGCGCATCAGCAGGAAGGTTGGTGCCCGATGTTGAAGCTGCCTGAGTGCTGTAAGAAGGCGCGGAGCAACGATGCGGGCGCTTCGATAGCACGAGTTTGTTGCAATCTGAATTGTTCCGTGCCCGGTAGCACGGGAAACAGCAGCTCGTCCGGTTTTTCTGTGCAACTGAGTGCGACTGCGCACGCGGTCGTTGCTGTTCCAGCCGCAGCTTTTAGTTCCAGGGTCGTTTCCACTCCTCATTTTCAGCGATTCTATTCTTACGATTCCAACCCAAGGTACATCAAGCATCTCGCGCTTCTGATCTAGACCATCAAGGCCGAAGTGTGTCTGTTTCCGGCGATCTCGCATTCGTTTGCTGATTGAGCGCAAGCGGAAGCGAAACCGCATGGTCATGGTTGTCGAATCAGGAGAGACGATGAAAAAGAAAACAGCTCTGATTGTTTTTGGTTTGGCCGTTGTCTTTGGCGGCGCAACACGCTCTGACGCCCAGGTGAGGCGAGTGCAAATGCATATCGCGGGTTATCTGTGCGGCAATTGAGTGTACAACATTCAGAAGGCCGTGAGCCGTCTGGACTACGCACCAAAATTGAAGGAAATTGAAGTCACCGACATCAAGAAGGGACTTGCAGTATTTACCCCGAAACCCGACAAACCCGTTTCATTCGCCGCTTTGAAGGCGACGTTGAAGAGCGCGGGTTACGTGTTGGACACTGCGGACATAAGCGTCGATGGTACGTTGAGTAAGCAAGGCGAGGTTTGGAGTGTGATAGTAAAAACGTCTGAGCAGAAGTTTGTTTTGGATGGTCCAAACGTCGAGCAAATAGTTGCGGGAACAGAACCCGGATCGCCGATCGAAATCACCGGGAGTTGGAAAACTGCGGGGCCGGGAACCAACACCAGCGAGGTGATTACACCCGCAGCAAAGACGCGGGCGTTTAATCAAAAAACCAGCGATAATCTTTACTTCGCACGATTTCTCACCGCGAGGTTTGTGCCCGGCGAAGACAGCGAGACGACAAAAGCTCTTGCTCCGATTCGTGTAACCTCACCGGGGCTCACAGTTTTCAAGGGAGGCGCGATCACACCGCGCCTCTATTTGATTCGTCAGAGTTTAGGGGCGCTGAAAGTGAATCGTCAGATGATCGATGTGAGTTTGTCGTACACTCCGTCGCCTCACTTGCAATTGGAAGCTCAGGTTCCGATCTCGCGAACTTCATTTCACGATGCGAATCAATCCGGTTCGGGTACTGGTCTGGCCAACATTACGGTATGGGCCAAGTATCGCTTCTTTCGTCAGGTTAAGACGTACGGAGACAGGCAAGCGGCGGCGAGATTTGGTTTGGAGTTACCAACTGGAAAGAAAGACGCGCCGACCGCAAGCGAGATCAATGTACCGGCATACGTGAGACAGCAACTCACGCCGATCAACGGCGGCCTCGCACCGCACGTCGATCTCGCCTTTTCACAAGCGGGTGGTCGATTTATTTTTGGTGGAAACGCGGAAGCTGTTTTCCGCACGGAGCGAGACGGCTTTCGCATGGGCCACGAACAGAGGTTGAACAGTGATCTGGAATACGTGCTGCTGCCGCGCGAATACACGAAGCCGGGCGGCGAATTGTTTCTGATCCTGGAAACCACTTTTGTCCATCGAGGGACGGGTCGACTCAATGACGCGCCTGTCGCCGGAAGTAAAGCGAGTGAGTATTACCTTGCGCCC